>DATNKF010000203.1:0-15664 GCA_035603555.1 Allostellaceae bacterium | reverse complement strand
CCACCGAACCCCTGCACGACGCGCATCAGCAGCATCATCGGCAGGCTCGTCGACAACCCGCAGAGTGCCGAGCCGGTGGCAAAAATCGCGATCGCCGCGCAAAAGACTACGCGCGCGCCGAGCCGGTCGGCGATCCACCCGCTCAACGGGATGAAAACGGCGAGGCTCAGCAGGTAGGTGGTGATCACCAAATTGAGCCGCAGCGGATGCTCGCCGAGGCTCTCGGCCATGTCGGGGATCGCCACGGCGATCATCGTCGAGTCGAGGCCTTCCATGAAGAAGGCGCAGCCGATGACGAGCGGGATCAGGATCCTGAGCCGAGGCTCCCTCGTGGTGCCGTTCGACTTCATGACGATAACGCGCGGGTGGCAGTTGACACCAAGAGGACGTGGGACCATAGCCCATCGCGTACCTCAGGTGGCGCGATAATGGTGAGCGCTCGCGAAATCGAAACCGAGCTTCTCGAGCGATGGGCGCTCGGCTATCTCGGGCAATACGCCAGCTCGGCCGAGAATTTGCGGCGTGTCCTGATGCGGCGCGTTCGCCGGCACTCCCCCGAGGCCGTGCCACCGGCGCGGCCGCTGATCGAAGCGATCGTCGCCCGCTATCGGGAGGCGGGATTGCTCGACGACGACGCCTACGCCGCCGCGCGGGCCACGTCGCTCAATCGGCGCGGCGACTCGCTGATGGCGATCCGCGCGCGACTGATGGCAAAGGGGGTTGCCGGCGAGGTCGTTGCGGGCGCGGTCGGCTCGCTGCAGGAGCTGGGCCTGGACCCCGACCTTGCCGCTGCCTGCGCTTTCGCCCGCCGGCGCCGGCTCGGGCCGTTCCGCCGAGCCGCCGGTGACCGGGCGCGCGAGCTTGCCGCCTTTGCCCGGGCGGGATTTAGCCGCCGCGTCGCCGAAGCGGTGCTCGCCTGCACCGACGAGGAGGCGGTCGCAACGCTCGCCCGCGACGGGCTCGGCTGAATGGCGTCAAGCGCGCCGGCGTTGCCGTTCGGCCTCCTCCGGCCGGCCGCTGTCGCTGCGCTCCGGCGTGGCCGCGATGGTTGTGGAAGCAGGCTCGGGACCGCCGATCCCGTGCTTGTCAAAGGCGATCTTGACCAGCCGATTGAAGGCGCGCCCGACGACCCATTGCTTTCCGGGGACCGTGCGAATGCGCACCAGCAGCACAACAGAAGTCATATCGAGCGTATCCACGCCCTGGTAATCGAACGGGTCGAGGATCAGCGGCCGCAGAGCCTCGTCTCTCATCAGCTCTTCACTGGCCTGACGCAGGACCTCAACCACGCGATCGATGTCCTCGCTGCTCGGAATCGTAATTCGCGCGACCGTATAGGCGAAATCCCGCGTCAGGTTCTTGACCGTCGTCACCTCGCTGAACGGAACGGTATGGACAGCACCCGCCTGATCACGCAGCCGCATCGTGCGAACCGTGATCGCCTCGACAACGCCGGCATGGTCCTTGCCGACATCGACCACATCGCCAATGGCGATCTGATCCTCCATCAGGATGAACAGGCCGGTGATGATGTCCTTGACGAGCGCCTGGCTGCCAAACCCGATCGCCAGGCCAACCACTCCGGCGCCGGCGAGCAGCGGAGCGATATCGATGCCGAGATGCGACAGGATAATCAGCGAGGACAAGACGACGATTACGCATAGTACCGCCGTGCGAAACAGCGGCAGGAGCGTGCGGACGCGGGTCCGACGCGGTCGGTCGCCGCTGTCGATCGTGTTGAGATAGCGCTCGATCGCGGCGGCGACGGTTTCCCACACCGCGATAGCGACGACGAGCACGATCGCGATCGCGAGGAGGTTTCCGGTAACCCGCCGGCCGAGGTCGGAGCCGAGCCAGCTGAAGGCTCCGATATTCCACGCCTGGAGCACGGTCAGCGCGGCCAAGACGTAAACTGCGCCGCTGATCAATCCGGTCAGGATTGGAAGATAGCGGTTGGCGCGTTGCTCGAGCGTCGGGAACTGCGCCTTGAGCTCCGGCGAAATGGCAAAACCCCGCCGGCTCAACTCACGGATAGAGCGGACGACCAGCTGTGCCGCGAGGATGACGACGAGGCTCAGAGCCGTAGCGCGCGCGACGTAGACGAACCCGCCCTCGATACGCAGCGCGTAAATCAGGTAGAGGCCGCAAATGTAGAGGACCGCGAAGGGAGGCCAGATCTCGGCGAGACTGCGGCGGATGCGGCCCCAACCGGACGCGGCACCGGGTCTGCCGGCGATCCAGCGGGAGATCTGAACTCGGTTCTGCAGCAAGAAGACGATCGCAAGGAGAGCCAGCACCAAGCCCGCCACATTGAGCATCAGCGCATAGACCGCCCCGGACGCACCGAGCCACCACGCCGCCTCGGGCACGGCGTAGCCGAATACTGCCCAGAAAGTGAATCGCCTGATCCAGATGTAGAGGTAGTGGCGGGTCTCGGCGTCGAGCGGCACGAATCCCACGCCGGGGTCCGCGGGCAGCAGCAAATTTCTCGCGACACAGAGGACGAGACGAGCCTCGACTATTGCCGTGAGGAGCACCGACAACGTGATCCGGGTGCTGGTCAGCGGTTCGACCGCCATCGACAAGGCGGTGTATGCGGTCGCGGCAAAGACCAGGATTGGCACTATGTCGAGGATGAGGCCGAGCAGGGCGAATAAGGCCCGTATCAGGCGGGTGTCGCTGCGGCGCGTCGGCAAGCGTGGCGTCAGCCTGGCGAGCAGCCACCGCAGGACCCATTCGGCAACGAGCGCGATACCGAACACCAAGACCGCCGCGTATGCGGCTTCGAGCCAGCGCGCTCGCGCCGCCGGATCGAAGATCTGCTCGCGGGCCCAGCCGAGCAGGCGCGGCGCATCGACGATGACCGCGACACCTGCGAGAATCTCGCCGGTCAGCGCGTCGATCTGCTGCGACAACTGGCCGAGGAATGTTACTGCCGCGGGCTTTTCCGGCGTGGCGCCGCGTTGCGCCGCGATCAACGCGCGCAGATCGGCGACGAGCTTTGCTCGATCTTGGTCATTCTGCAGCGTGTCGACGAGCCGCTCGAGGTCGTCGACCGACACTGGCGCCGAGTGCGCCGCCGGAGGCGGCGACTCCGCGTGCGCCGCCGGCGGCAGAACCGCGGCCATCCAGAGCAGCAGCAAGAGAGCGGCTCGATATCCCAATCGCCGGATCCATCCCCGAGGCACCCGTCGCTAACGTTCGCTCGTCAAAGCCTGTTCCCGCTCTCGCATTAACTGCGCGACCGCCACAGAATTCTCATCGCCGCCGCGCTCGAGAGCGGTGATGACACGCGGGCGATCGGCTGCAGGACGATTCTGGCTCAGCTTGTACTTCCCTTCCAGCCGGGTGACGGCGATGTCGAGGCCGATGATCCCCTTCAGCATGCCCTCGAGATAGGCTTCGGGGAGGTCGTCGACCCGCCACGGCACCGCGTTGCCCGCTTCGTGGCGATCCGCCAGGCGGCGCAGCAGCCGGCGCAGCCAATCGCCGTCTTCGATCAGCCGGACCGTCCCGTAGGCGTGGACGTCGACGTAGTTCCAAGTCGGCACGCTTGGGCCGCCCGCATACCAACGCGGCGAGATATAGGCGTGTGGACCGTTGAAAATTGCCAGCACCTCGCCGCCCTGGCCAAGATCCTCGACCTGCGGGTTCGGGCGCGCGAGGTGGCCGAGCAGGTGCAGTTCCATGCCGGCGCCTTCGACCAGAAACGGAATATGGCTGGCGACGAGCCCGGCGGTGCCGTGGCTGACGAGAAGACCGAAATCGTGCCGCTCGATGTGCGCGACCAGCACTGCGGGACGCGTTTCTGTGAAAGCGGGAGGCAAATAGACCACGGGATCATTCTCCAGCTCGGGCGTCAGCCCAAATGCTTAGCGAGGAGGTCGGCGAGCAGCGCCGCTCCGGACAGGAAGAGGATGGCGCCTGAGCCGCGGTTGATCCAGGTCAGATGACGCGGCTCGAACGAACGAAAGAAAAATCCAACGCCAAAGCTGAGGGCAAGCCACCACAGCAGCGAGCCGAGCAAGACGCCGAGCACCAGGATTGCTGCCCGTCCAATCGTTGCTTCGGCGCCGGTCAGGCCGACCGCGGCAAAGATTGCGAGGAAGGCGAGAATCGTGATCGGATTGGTCAAGGTCAGCGCAAAGGTGGAAGCGTAGTACCAGGAAAGGCTCTCGGGGTTCGGCGCCGAGCCCAGCTTGGGCGGCCGCTTGGCGAGCAGGCTATGGCCGCCGACGGCGAGCAGAAGGCAAGCGCCAGCAATGCGCAGCCATAGCTGGTAGGCGAGCAGCCAATCGGAAACTACGGTGAGGCCAAACCCGGCGATGATCCCGAAGACGGCATCAGCGGTGGCGGCCCCGAGCCCTGAGACGAAGCCGGCGAGCTTGCCCTCGAAGACGGTTCGACGGATGCACATGACGCCGACCGGACCGACCGGAACGGCGATGACGATGCCGACCACGATGCCCTTTAGAAAAAACACCAAAAGCATCTGGACGGACCCTCGAACCGCGGCGTGGTCAGTCTCCGGAAAGGGGCGAAAGGGCGCAACCCGAAATCCGGCCGCTGCAAGAACCCGCCGGTCGCGCTATGCTGGAGCTGAAACTGAGCGGGAGGTCGTCGATGACTGCCACCGAGGATGCGTATCGCTTCGAATTTACATCGATCGACGGCGACAGGCTGGCGATGGAGGATTGGCGCGGCCGGCCGGTTCTCGTGGTCAACACCGCTTCCTATTGCGGGTATACGCCGCAATACAGCGATCTCCAGGCATTATGGCGGCGCTACCGCGACCGCGGGCTCGTCGTGCTCGGCGTGCCGTCGAACGATTTCGGGGCGCAGGAGCCGGGATCGGCGGCCGAGATCAAGCGGTTCTGCGCCGCGGGTTATGCGGTCGACTTCCCGCTAACCGAAAAGTCCCGCGTCATCGGCAGCGAAGCCCATCCGTTCTATCGCTGGATCGCTGAGACGCTTGGCGAGGCTGGTGCGCCGCGCTGGAACTTTCATAAATACCTGATCGGCCCCGATGGCCAGCCCGCCGGCACGTGGCCAGCACAAGTCACGCCGACCGACGGCCGAATCACCGCCGAGATCGAGGCCCTGCTGCCAGCACCGCGAGGCTGATCGCCGCCCCGCGCAACTTCCCTAGCTCCCCTCCCCTCGCCTTCCCCCGTTTACCGAGGCCAGAACGGATGGAGACCCCTCGCTGATAGCAAGCTCCCTAGCGCTCGCCACCGTCCTGACGGCGAGCATGCCGTGCTTGCCGCGGATTTCGATCTCGTGGCTCGGAAACGCGGAAAGGTCGAGCCCGGCGCGCGACACCGTCTCCTCGGAGACCACCAGTTGGCAGCCATAGGTCTTGGTCAGGGTCTCGAGCCGGCTCGCGGTGTTGACGGCATCGCCGATCGCGGTGATCGCTGTGGCGGCGCCATAACCCATCTCGCCGACGATCACCGGCCCGACATGGATACCGATGCCGATGCGCAGTGGCTGATCGAGCTCGCCGCGCAGCGAATGGTTGAGCTCTTCGAGGCGCTCGGACATCAGCCGAGCGGCGGCGAGCGCCTCCCGGCAGGCCGCGCGGGCATCCCTCTCGATCCCGAACAGCGCCATAACGCCGTCGCCGATGAATTTGTCGACCCGCCCTCCCGCCGCCTCGACGGCGCGTCCCATCGCTCCGAAATAGCGGTTGAGAACAAATACGACATCGTAGGGGAGCCGTCCCTCGGCCAGCCCGGTGAACCCGCGGATATCGGCGAACAGGATCGCGATCTCCCGCTCGCTGCCCTGCGCGAAGTCGACCCGCCGCCGCCCGTCTGCCGCGTGCGCAAAAGCCGGCAGCAGCGGTGTCACCTCGACCGTGCCGCGCGGGCGCAGCTGGCAGGCGAGGCGCACATTGGGCCTGGCGCCGATGCGCCGCAGCACGCGCGCTTCCTCTTCGCCCGGCGGATCGAGGCTGCGGCTTTCCCCGCGAACCCGTACGCGGCACGTCGAGCAGCGGCCCCGCCCCCCGCATACATGGGCATGCGGAATGCCGGCTGTTCGGCTCGCCTCGAGGACGCTGGTGCCGGGGGTGACCTCGACAAAGCGACCATCCGGATAGCTGATGCGCACGAGGCCGCGACGGCGCGGCCAGGCCCGGCGGACGAGCCGGGCGAGAAGCACGGCCGCCACCGCCGTCACGAAAACCCAGGTGAGGATATCGGTAATCTGGTCGAGAGTGCGCGCGGTGTCCGGCGACGGCAAGGTCATCTTGGCAAACGCTTTGCCAGTCCAGCCGGGATCTGCCGCCAGTGCGATGACCTGCCTTCCCGCCTCGATAAGGCCGAGCAATGACAACACCGGGACGAGCACGGCAATGGTCAAAGCCGGTGCTTGCAGGCGCCCATACCAGGGCCTCACCCGCAGCCAGAAATGCAAGCCAATCATCGCGTGAGCCCAGGCGACGACCAAGACCAGCATCTGCAGGTAGCCTTGATCGGGCAACCGGACGAAATAGATCCACAGCAAGTGGGCGTAGTAGCCGCCATCGGTATGGAAGAAGCTGTCGGAGATGCGCGTTCCGACGACGTGACGGACGAGCAGCAGCGGGATCGCAAAGCCGAGCACCAGCTGTGCGAGCTCACTCGCGCGCAGCCGCAACACCCGTCGCTGCCACAACGCCGAGAGGGCGAGCGCGTAATGGACGAAGAAGCTGCCATAGAGCAGCACTTGTGCCGGCCGGTTCGTCCAAATGCGGAAGATGTACCAGAGCACATCCTCCATCGCCTCGAGCGAGATCAGGCCGACCGCATGATTGAGGAGATGCATCGTCACGTAAGCGAGCATCACCAAGCCGGAGACGAGCCGCAGTCGCCGGATCATCGACAGGGCCACCCGAGAAGGTGCTGCGGCACAAAACCTCTTGTCATCGGCCTCGGGCTTCGCTTATGCGAGCGCCGCGCCGGTGCTGCCGCGCGCGGTGCACAGATCCGCCGAAAAGGCACAAAACTGCCGTCATGTTGATACAGTCTTTCCGCAGTCCCGACCGAGGGTAGCGTCGGTCGGGAACGAACGATCGGGGACCATCCGGCTATGCTGGAGATACGGCATCTCGTCAAACATTTCGGCCCGCTCAAGGCGGTCGACGACATCTCGTTCACGGTGCCGCGCGGCGAAGTGCTGGGATTTCTCGGTCCGAACGGCGCCGGCAAGTCGACGACGATGAAGATGATCACGGGCTTTCTCGCCCCGACCTCCGGCACCGCAATCGTCTGTGGTCATGACATCGCCACGCAGCCGATCCCCGCAAAGCGGTGCATCGGCTACCTGCCTGAGGGCGCCCCCGCCTATCCGGACATGACGCCAGCCGATTTCCTCGATTTCATTGCCCATATCCGCGGCTATGCCGGAAGCGAGGCGAAGACCCGGATCGGCCGCGTCGTCGAGATGATCCGGATCGCCGAGGTGCTGCATCAGCCGATTGAGACATTGTCGAAGGGCTACAAGCGCCGCGTCGGGGTTGCCCAGGCGTTGCTGCACGATCCCGACGTGCTGATCCTCGACGAGCCGACGGACGGGCTCGACCCCAACCAGAAGTACGAAATGCGCAAGATCATCACGGCGATGCGGCCCGAAAAAGCTATCATCATCTCGACTCACCTGCTCGAAGAGGTGGAGGCGGTGTGCAGCCGGGCGATCATTATTGCCCATGGCCGCATCTTGGCCGACGGATCCCCGGCAGAGCTCGCCGAACGCTCGCGCCACCACAACGCCGTGCGGCTTGGCGTTGCCGGCGCCGATTCGCGGGTTCGTACCGACCTCCTGCGCTTGCCGGGAGTGGCTGCGGTCGAGCCGGTCCGCGACGGCGAGGGCGAAGCGTTGATGATCTTCGCCGAGCCCGGCCGCGCCGTCGTCACCCATGTCACCGATCTTGCGCGCGCTCATGGCTGGGAGGTCACGGGTCTGCGGGTCGAGCGCGGCCGGCTGGACGACGTCTTTCGCGAAATCACCGCGGTGCCGGCCGGACCGGCGACCGCCGCTGCCGCCGCCTGACAACGATGCGCAATATCTCGACCATTTTTCACCGCGAGCTCGCGAGCTATTTCGCCACACCGCTCGCCTATGTGTTCATCGTGATTTTTTTGGTCATGGCGGGGGTGTTGACCTTCTTCCTCGGCAATTTCTTCGAGCGCGGGCAGGCCGACCTGCAATCCTTTTTTACGTTTCATCCGTGGCTCTACCTCGTCCTGATCCCGGCGTTGTCGATGCGGCTGTGGGCCGAAGAGCGCAAGAGCGGCACGATCGAGCTGTTTCTTACGCTGCCGATACGCATGACCGAGGCGGTCATTGGAAAATTCCTCGCCGCCTGGTGCTTTGCCGGGATCGCGCTCGTCTTGACCTTCCCGTTCTGGATCACGGTCAATCTCCTCGGGCGACCCGATAACGGAGTGATCCTCGCCAGCTATCTTGGCAGTTGGCTAATGGCGGGCGCGCTGCTCGCCATCGGCGCCTGCGTTTCAGCGATGACCAAGAATCAGGTCATTGCCTTCGTCGTCACCGCAGCTCTGGCCTTTCTGTTCACCGTCGCGGGCTCGCCGGTCGTGCTCGGCATGCTCCAGGGTTGGGCCCCAGAGTGGTTGACCCGCGCCACCAGCCAGATGAGCTTCCTCGGCCATTTCGGCGCTATCACGCGGGGCGTCATCGATTTGCGCGACGTGTTCTATTTCCTATCGATCATGATCGCCTTCCTCGGCGCCAATGCGATCCTGGTCGACCTAGAGAAAGCCGAGTGAGATGGGCCTCCCGGCTGGCCTGCGCGCCTTACTCGCCTCGCGACGCGCGGTCGCGATCACGGCCCTCGTCATGATTGCGCTGATGCTGATCTCCGCCAACATCGTGGCCGCCCGCTTCCTCGCCTCGCGCCTCGATCTTACTGCCGAGCACCTCTACACCCTGTCATCGGGCACACGCCACACGCTTGCCCGGATCGACGAGCCGATCACCCTGCGCTTCTACTATTCGACCCGCCTCGGCGACGAGGTTCCATCTTACGGGGTCTATGCCCAGCGGGTGCGCGAGCTGCTCGATCAATATGTTGCGGCGGCGCACGGCAAGATCCGGCTCGAGGTCTACAATCCGCAGGCCTTCTCCGATGCCGAGGATCGCGCGGTCGCGTTCGGGCTGAAAGGTGTGCCGCTCGATGCCCAAGGCGAGCAGGTCTATTTCGGTCTCGCCGCCACCAACTCGACGGACGATCAGCAGGTCATTGCCTTCTTTGCGCCCGAGCGCGAGCGCTTTCTCGAATACGATCTGACAAAGCTCGTCCACGCTCTCGCTTTTCCAAAGAAGACCGTGGTGGGTCTGATGACCCCGTTGCCGCTCGAAGGCGACATGATGGCGATGATGCGCGGCCGGCCGAGCCCGCCGATGACGGTGATCGAGCAGTTGCAGCAGCTCGACCAGGTCAAATCGTTGGGCTCCGACATCGATGCGATCCCGGCGGACATCGACGTCCTGATGCTCGTGCATCCGCAGAAATTGCCCGAAAAGACGATGTTTGCAGTCGACCAGTTCGTCTTGAAGGGCGGCAAGGCGCTTGTCTTCGTCGATCCCCTTTCCGAACTCCAGGCCTCGCGACCCAGCCAGCGCAACCCGCCCGGTTCCACGACCTCCAGCGATCTCGAGCGGTTGTTCAAATCGTGGGGGTTCGAGGTGCCGGCAAATACAGTGGTCGGCGACCGTCGCGCCGCGCAACGGGTCGGAGTCCCGGTCCCCGGTCGTACCACGCGGCCCCTCGATTATATCGCCTGGCTCAATCTGAAAGCCGCCAACCTCAATCGCGACGATATGATTACGGCTGATCTCAGCCATATCAACATGGCCTCGTCAGGGATAATCGAGCCGATAGACGGCGCCAAGACAGTGATTGAGCCGCTGATTACCACCTCGCCCGATTCGACCAAGATCCCTGCCGAAAAGCTGGCCGGCTTGCCCGATGTCGCCGGCCTCCTCGCCCAGTTCAAATCGGACAACAAGCGCTACATTTTGGCCGCCCGTGTGACCGGCATGGTCGACACCGCCTTCCCCGACGGTCCACCAAAGCTGGAGCCTGCCAAGCCGCAGACGGCAGAGAAGCCGGACCCACCCGATGCGCCCGACAGCGATAGCAACGAGACCAAACCCGCGGAGACCGCCGCCGGGCCGCCCAGTCCCGCCGAAGCATCGGCGGCGCCTGCGGCCGGGTGGGTCAAGACTTCAGTGCAGCCGATCAACATCGTCGTCGTCGCCGACACCGACCTGCTTGACGACCGCTTTTGGGTGCAGTCTCAGGATTTTTTCGGTCAGCGGGTGCTCATCCCGACCGCCAACAACGGCGACTTTGTCGCCAACGCGGTCGAGGTGCTCGCCGGCGGGAACGATCTTGTCGGTCTGCGCAGCCGCGGCACCTCGGCGCGTCCGTTCGACGTTGTCAGCGAAATCGAACGCGACGCGCAGGAGCGCTACAGCGCCGAAGAGCGCGCCCTGCAGCAGAAGCTCAAGGACACCCAGGCCAAGCTCGCCGAACTCACCGGCAAGGATCGGGGGGACGCGCCGGCGACCCTGTCGCCGGACCAGACGAAGGCGATCGAGGAGTTTCGCACGGACATGTTGCAGACCCGCCGCCAGCTTCGCGAGGTACAGGCAGCGTTGCGCAGCGACATCGGGCGGCTGAAGGCCGGGCTCGAATTCCTCGACATCGCGCTGATCCCGATCATCGTTGCGATCGTGGCCGTCATTCTCGGCATGGTGCGCCTGAGGCGGCGCGGTCGCCGCATGGCGGAAGCGTGACGCGCCGATCCCGAGCCAACGAGGGCCTGCAATGCAAAGACGAGGCCTGATCCTTCTCGCCGCCGCGACGTTGGTCCTCGTGGTGCTGGCTGTCGTGGCGATCGCCACCGGTGACCGGACGGTCAGCCGTGCCACGCCGGGCGAGGCCGCCCTTCCCGCCCTCGCCGGGAGACTGGGCGAGGTGGACTCAGTCGGGCTGAAACGCAGCGGCCTCGAGTTGACGTTTGTGCGAGACGGCGACGGCTGGTTCGTCGCCGAAAAGGGCAACTATCCCGCCGCCCCCGGCAAGGTCCGCCAGATCGTGCTCGGAATGGCCGATCTGGCGCTGGTCGAGCCGAAGACGCAAAAGGCTGATCTCTATCCTCGTCTGGAGGTCGACGACCCGGGCAAGGGCAAATCGACCCTCGTGACGCTCAAGGACAAATCGGGCGTGCAACTCGCCGAACTGATCATCGGCAAGCGGCGCTACGATCGCCTCGGCGCCGGCAATGACGGGCTCTACATCCGCAAACCCGGCGAGGACCAGGCTTGGCTCGCTCGTGGCTCGCTCGAATTTTCCGATCAGCTCTCGAGCTGGCTCGAACGTCGTGTCCTCGACATCCCCGAGAAACGCATCGCGAAGGTGACCCTCACCCAGCCCGACGGCGAAAAGCTGGTGATCACGCGTACGAGCCCCGACGCCCAGTTCACCGTCGAAGACGCGCCCGGCGATGCGAAATTCAAGAGCGAAACCGCGACACGCCAGCCAGCCATGGGGCTAGAGACGCTCGATCTCGACGACGTCAAACCGGCGGCTGATATGCAGGTGCCCGATAAGGATGTCTTCACCGCATCATTCGTCACCTTCGACGGGCTGTCGGTCGATGTCCGGCTGTTCGATCGAGACACCATGCATTGGATCGCGGTGTCCGCCGCCGGTACCGGGGCGGCCGAAGCCGAGGCCAAGGAGATCGACCGAAAAGTAGGGCGCTGGACCTTTGCTGTCCCCTCCCACAAAGCCACCGCGCTCAAGACCAAGCTCGCCGACCTGCTCGAACCGGCGAAAGGATCTTGAGGCGGGGCGCCAGGATGGGCATACCGGTCGGCGGGCTGGCGAAGGGGGATTTCGCATGATCGTTGGCAAAAGGTGCCTCGGCGTGGCGGCCGGCATCTTCATCTGTCTGCAGCTCGCCGTCTGCGCCGGCACGACAACGGTGCGCTGGGTCAAGACGGGCACCGACGAGGAGGCGATCGCCCGCGAGCTGCGCGATTGCAATCAGCAGGCTAATGCAGCGCTCGCCAGCGAGCGCGGGATCAACCAGGACATCAACGCCACACTCGGGCGAAATTGGCAGATGGGCGGCACTCTCGGCATCGAGGACCAGGCGATGAGCGAGCAGGCCGAGGGCCTTGCCGACCGAATTCTCAACAGCTGCATGCAAGCCAAGGGTTTCACCAAGGCGAGCTGAGGGTCCGGCCCTGCCGCTATTTGGCGAGAGCGACGCAACTGCGACATTCTCGTGCACGGGCCAGACCTCGGCGACGCAGGCTTCAACTGTAAGTAATGGACCCGCAACAGATGGATCGACTGACCCTCTACGGCAGCTTCACCTCGAGCTCGAGCTACAAGCCGATGCTCTACCTCGCGCTGGCGCGGCTGCCGTTTTCGTTCCGCACGGTCAATCTCAAGACCGGTGTCCAGAAGACCCCCGAATACCTGGCGGTCAATCGCTGGGGCGTCGTTCCGTCATTGCGCCACCGCGGCCTGACGATACTGCAATCCAACGTGATCCTCGACTATCTGGCGCGCGAGACCGGGCATTTCGAAGGCCGGACCGAGCAGCAGCGCTGGCAGGCGCGCGAATGGCTGTCGTGGGAGGCCGATCACATCACCTATATCGCCAAGGTGCGCCACTCCGCACGCTTCCGCGCCGCCCACCCGGAGACCATCGCCGAATATCGCCCACGCGCCGAGGCGGCCTTGTCCCTTGTCGACAAGACCGTCGAGAGCCAGCCGTTCCTCGTCGGCGATGACTGCACGATCGCCGATATCGGCTGCTGGGGCCGCATGGTTTTCATGGCCGAAGGCGGGTTCGACATCGCCAATTGGCCCCATCTCGCAGCGTGGGCAGGGCGGCTCAAGGCGATGCCGGGCTTTGCGCTGCCCTACGATCTGATCCCCAGCAAGGATCGTGAATTCGACCCGCCCTGATCGCACAAGCTCGGGGTTGACAGCCGTCGCGCAGCCCCGCCATGGCGTCCGCAGGCCACCGGGCGCCACCGATTCGCGTCCCATGGTATCGCATTACCAGATTGCCGGATGCTCATCAGCCTGCGAACCTTGATCGCGCGACATCGGTGAGCGTGACCGGGTCGCGGTGGCGATCGTAGCGATCGGTGGTGCGTGGCCTGCATTCCCGCCGTTTTCGCGCCGGATTGAAGCGCCCTCCCCGGTCCAGCCGACAGCTCCTCATACTGATCTGCCGAGCCGCGAGTCAGAGAAACTTGTTCTGTGACCCGGGGATCTTTAAAGGCGTACGCACCGATGATGCGGACGACCTTAAGGCGAACCCAACAAACTTGGGGATCTCGGCCTCCTTCGCCGAACAGCAGTGGGTACCCAATGCCCTTCGAACAGGTCTGACGTGCCGCACCCCAGACCGATTGTGGTACGCCGTCTGCGAACGCTGTCGCGGCTATTGCCGATCCTCCTTCTCGCCGCCTGCGCCCCGCAGGGTGGCTATGGCCCGGGCGGCGGACGGATCGAAATCGGGGCGGACGGGTGGAGGAGGCCGACCCACTACTATCCGCCGCCGGGGCCGCCGGAAGATCCCTGGGGCCCCTATATCCGCGAGGCTGCTGCGCGATACCGGGTGCCCGAGCGCTGGGTGCGAGCGGTGATGCGACAGGAATCGGGCGGTGAGCAACAGGCCACCTCCCCGGTCGGGGCGATGGGCCTGATGCAAGTCATGCCCGCCACCTATGACGAGTTGCGGGTGCGTTACCGGCTCGGCGACGATCCGTACGACCCGCACAACAACATTCTGGCCGGCACCGCTTATATTCGAGAAATGTACGATCGGTACGGCGCGCCCGGCTTTCTGGCCGCCTATAACGCCGGTCCCGAGCGGGTTGACCGGTACCTCGCCGGACGAAGCGTCCTGCCCGACGAAACGGTGAACTACCTCGCCGCGATCACCCCCAATCTCGGCACCGAGGTGCCGCGGTCAGGGCCTTTCGCGGTCTATGCCTCCGCGCGCTCTAGTCGGGCGCAGAGGTTCACCCCGACCGTGGCCAGCCTGGCGGCGGGATGTGACCTGAATGCGGCGTATAATCCAAACCACCCTTGCACGTCGCTGGAGCGGGCTGCAGCGGAACCAGCGCCGATCCAAACGGCTGCGGTCCCACAGCTGGGTGCCAATGGCTGCGACTTGAATGCCGCCTTCGATCCGCGCCACCCTTGCACGTCGCTGACGCAGACAGCAGCCCTATCTCCCCCGATCCGAGAGGCTTCCGCGCCGCGGCCACCGCCAACCCAGCCGGTTTCCGCGGCAAAAAGCATCGCGCTTTCCCAACCCACCACACCGTTACCGCCGCAGAAGCCGAACCTTTCCGCCGAGCCGGGCGGCGATTGGGCGATCCAGGTGGGCGCCTTCGCCACTCCGGGCCTAGCCCGCGCGGTGGCAGAAGGTGCTCGCGCCCAGGCACCGGACCAGCTTCGCTCCGCCGCCCTGGCGTTGCAGCCGACCGCGCCCTTTGGCAATACCGTCCTTTATCGCGCTCGCCTCGCTCATCTGTCGGCGAGCGCTGCGTCGAGCGCTTGCTCGCGTCTCAACCAGCGCCAGTTGCCCTGCGTCGTCGTCCGCCCGATCGGCTCCTGATCAAGACAATACGCTGGCCGCGTTGCGCGCGGTTGCGCTACGGTCGGAGGGATGCGGGCCGAGACACAAGGATCTTGCAGGATGGCCGGGGAAGCTCTCGATGCGAATGCGGCCCAGCGCCGCTATTGGAATACGGTCGCCGGGCCGCGTTGGGTGGCCAGCCCGGGGTTCAGAGAGCGGCGCAACCAAGAAAGCCTCGCATTATTGCTGGCGCGCCTGGGGCTAACTGGCGGCGAGAGCGTGCTCGAAATCGGCTGCGGCACCGGAGCCTTGACCGTGCCGGTCGCCGAGGCGATCGGCCAAGGGGGCCGCCTCGTCGCGGTCGACATCTCCGAGCCGATGCTCGGGGCCGCGCGGCAGCGGGTCGCCGAGCTCGGGCTGTCCAACGTTACATTGTCCCACGGCGACGCACAGGTGTTCGAATTCGAGCCGGCCGCCTTCGATCTCGCGACCTCGCGCATGGGTGTGATGTTCTTTGCCGATCCGGCGGCGGCCTTCCGCAACATCGGCGGTGCGCTGAGGCCAAGCGGGCGTCTCGTCTTCGCCTGCTGGGCGCCGCTCTCGGAGAACCGGCACTGGTTGATTTCCTACGATATCGCGCTGCGCCATCTGGGCCCGCCGGCGCCGCCCTCCGCTCACGAGCCCGGCCCGCTCGCCTTCGGTGACCCCGACTATATCCGCGGGCTTCTCGCGGCGGCCGGGTTTGCCGAGATCACGGTCGACCGGGCCCACCCGACGATCATCGGCGGCAGCCCCGAGGAGGAAGCGCGCCAGGCACTGCTGATGGGACCGACGGCGAGATTGATCGAGGAGAAGAACCCCGCCGATGAGACCCGCGAGACAATCGCCCGCGAGATCGAGGCGGCGTTCGCCGCCGAAGCCCGTTCCGGCGCGATCCGTCTGCCGGCGACTATCTTTCTCGTCGCCGCCCGCCGCCCCGCGTGAATGCGAGAAAGGCGGCGAATCTGGAGGCGAAGCGCCCGAATGCTGTTTTT
>DATNKF010000202.1:0-2615 GCA_035603555.1 Allostellaceae bacterium | reverse complement strand
GTCAGCCAGACGTGGTTGCTATGGCGGCACGCGTTGCCGATCAGATTGCCGAGGCATCGTCGCAGCGCGTTCGGTCGCACCGGCATCACGTATTCGGGCGGAACGGAAAGCGACAACGACGCTCCCTCGCGTCGAACCGCGGCGGCCACGTCCTCGAGCAGCAGCGAGACGTCGGTTTCGACTGGCGTCTCGGTTCCCTCGCCGCGCGCGAAGTCGAGATAGTCATGAATCATCCGCTCCATCTCGACGACATCAGATTTTAGTTCCTCGGCCGCGGGATCATCGCGAAGCAATTCAAGGGCGAGCTTCATCCGCGTCAGCGGGGTGCGCAGATCATGCGATACTCCAGCCAGCATCTGTGTGCGCTGACGTATTTGCCGCTGAATCCGGTCGCGCATTTTGATGAACGCGATTGCCGCCTGGCGAACCTCGACGGCGCCTTCGACCTTGAAGAACGGTACTTCGTGGCCCTTGCCGAACCCGTCGGCGGCGGCCGCCAAGCGGCGCAACGATTTCACCTGATTGCGCAGGAAAATTGTGGCCACCGCCAACAGCACCAGAGACGACCCGACCATCCACATGACGAAAATGTAAGTGGTCGAGCTGTGCAGCCGGTTGCGCGGCACGTCGACGGTCAGAACGCCATCGCGAAGCTGCACCTTGATCTCGATGCCGCGCGGGTCGCCAAGGGCATCGAGACGGTACGGCAGGTTCACCCGTCCCTGCATCGCCTGGACCAGCTGTTCTTCGATAAGTGTACCGCCCGATGTCGGCGACACGGGCAATGTTTCACCGCGGCTAAAGGTGACATCCAGGTCGGCAACCGCCGCGTTTCCCAGAAGCTGCGCGATGGCCGGATCCGAGTGTGCAGGTTGAATCGCCTCGATCAACAGGGCGATGTCGCCGGCGACCCCGGTCGAAAGCCGCCACGAGACCGCGGCCCAGTGACGATCATAAAAAATCCAGGTCGCGATCGCCTGCAACATAACGAGCGGCATAATGACGATCAGCAGCGAACGGCCGAACATTGTGCGCGGCAGCAGCCGCTTTATTAGCCCTCGCGGCTGAATTTCGAGCTCGGGTTCGAACCCGGGCTCGACATCGAGCTGATCGACGCTGGGCTCAACCTCGCGTGCACTCACCACGTTGTCCGATCCTCTCAGTCGGGCTTGAGGGCATATCCCGTACCGCGAACAGTCTGCAAATAGCGCGGAAAGCGCGGGTCGCGCTCGATCTTGCGACGGAGCCGCGTTATTTGCACGTCGACGTTACGCATATTACCGCTGAACTGCGCCGAGCGTGACAGCTCCTCACGTGACACGGCCTCTCCAGCTCCCTGCGCCAGAGCGGTAAGCAGCGTCGTTTCAGCCGCTGTCAGATGCACGATGTCGCCGCCGCGAAACAGCTGGCCGCGAACCACATCGAAGCGGCAACCGCCCAGCCGAATCTCGCGTGGTACCGGATCTGCCTCGGGTCGACGCTGCAGAATGTTGCGGATCCGCAAGACCAGCTCGCGTGGCTCGAAAGGCTTTGAGAGATAGTCCTCGGCACCCGCCTCTAGCCCGTTGACGCGATCTTCGGGCTCACCCATCGCGGTCAACAGCAGGATCGGCACGCGGCCTTCGCGGCACAAGACGCGCGTCAGGTCGAGCCCATTCTCGCCCGGCATCATCACATCGAGGACGACCAGATCAAAGGCGAAGCTCGCCAGCTGCGCGCGGGCCACGCTGGCGTCGCCGGCGATCGTTACCCGGAAACCGTTATCCGTAAGATATCTGCGCAACAGCCCCGCAAGGCGGGTATCGTCATCAACGACCAGCAGATGGGGCTCGCGACGATCGGGCTCTGGATCACTCATCACGCAAGCATAGTCCGAAGCGCCGCCGATCGCGCTCGTCGGCGATGATCCCAAGCAGCACGTCACGGAAACCCTCCACCGCCTGCGCCCCGGCTTGAGCATAGGCATCGGCGACGCGAGCACGCTGCGGCTCCGACAACTGGCGTTCGAGCTCGCGGCCCTTGAGGGTCAGGTCGAGCAGCCGTTGCCTCCGGTCTCGGGGCCCCGGGTGTTGGATGATGAACCCTTGCTGCACGAGCTGGCCGAGCACGCGACTCAAGCTCTGCTTGGTGATTCTCAGAATGTCGAGCAGCTCCCCGACTGTCATCTGCGGATGGCGCCCGACAAAATGGATGACACGGTGATGGGCCCGCCCGAAACCATATTGCGCGAGGATCGCATCGGGCTCGGCGGTGAAATCGCGATAGGCGAAGAACAGCAGCTCGATGCCCTGCCGGACCTCATCCTCTACCGGAGAGAACGGGAGTGCGACCGATTTTATGTCAGCCATATTGACATAACTCGCAACCTCGGATATCGAAAAGTTGTTCTCTGCGGTGTAAGGTCAGCGGCTCGGCGGAGCCGACCAAGAACCGACAGTGTTGCGGTGAGGAAGACGCCATGTCCATGATCCCCTTTGACGACCGTGACGGCTTTATCTGGTATGACGGCCGCCTGGTTCCCTGGCGCGAGGCCAAGCTGCATGTGCTGAGCCATGGGCTGCATTATGCGAGCTGCGTCTTCGAAGGCGAGCGGGTCTATAACGGCAAGGTCTTCC
>DATNKF010000201.1:0-7544 GCA_035603555.1 Allostellaceae bacterium | reverse complement strand
ATCTCGGCATAATATACACTACGTCCCGATCGTGGCGCCAGGATGGCGGCGGAGGGGCGACGCCGGCTTCGTCAGATAAGAGGCAACGCATGACAGGTTGTAGCCGAGTTCCTCCGTTGCTGGATGACAACACCTTGCCGGACCAGGAGCGTGCGATGCTGGAGCGCGCGCGGGCGCTGATCCCGCTCCTCGCCGAGCGCGCGCCGGCCGCCGCCGCGGCACGGCAGCTGCCGGCCGAGACGGTCGCCGAATACCATGCGGCCGGCATCCTGCGCATCCTTCAGCCGCGGCGCTTTGGCGGGATGCAGGGCCGCTTCAGCCTGTTCTCGCGAATCGTCGAGGAGCTGACCTATGGCTGCGCGTCGGCGGCCTGGGTCTACGCGGTATTGGCCGAGCACCAGTGGATCATCGCGCAATATCCCGAAGCGGCGCAGATCGATGTCTGGGGCGAGGACCCCGAGGCGGTTGCCGCGTCCTCGCTGGCGCCGCGCGAGGCGGTCAGGCATGTGCCGGGCGGCTGGCGGCTGAGCGGCCGCTACCCGTTCTCGAGCGGCTGCGACTATGCGCAATGGGCGATCATCGGCGCCTTCCTTGGCGAGAAGGGCGATCCCCGTCACATCGCCTATCTGCTGGTGCCGCTCGCCGAGGTCGAGATCGTCGACGACTGGCAGGTGCTCGGCCTCTTGGGCACCGGCAGCAAGTCCTTGGTCCTGCACGACGTATTCGTTCCCGAGCACCGCAGCGTGATGGTCAGCGACCTCTTCGCCGGCACGCCGCCGGGTGCTTTGGTGCATCCCGATTACCTGGTATTGCGCGCGCCGCGCGGCTTCCTGGTGGCCTATTCGCTGCCGCCGGTCGCGATCGCGCTCGGCCGCCGCGCCCTCGATATCGCCTGCGCTTCGCTGGCGCGCCGGGTGTCGCGCGGGGTGACCAGGCTCGCCAAATCCGAGGTCGTCCAGATGGCGATCGGCGAAGCCGCCGCCGCGATCGACGTCGCGACCCTGCTGTTGCACACCGGGCGCGAATCCAGCACCGCGGCGGTCAGCTCCGGCCGCAAGATCACCGAAGCCGAGGCGGTCCGCGCCCGCCGCGACATGGTCTACGCGCAGCATCAGGTCGGCTGGGCGCTCGACCGCCTGTGCGAGCTGGACGGCGCCCGCTGGGTCTACGACAGCGACGCGCTGGGGGCCATCCGCCGCGATGTGATGACCATCCTGACCCACCACGCCGCCAGCCGCCAGGCCGCGATGGCGCCCTACGGCAAGATGCTCCTCGCTGGCGCTGGTTGAATCTGGGCGGCTTGCCCCGACGGGCTATTCACGCTGCGCGCGGCTTAACTTCGCTGTCGAGCCGCGAGCCTAGCTAGAGCCTCGGCCGCCATTTCCAGCTCGTAATCGCGCTGCAAGTTCAGCCAGAACTCGGGCGTGGTGTCGAAATAGCGAGCGAGCCGCAGCGCCGTCTCCCCGCTGATCCCGCGGCGCTCCGCGATGATCGCCGGCACCCGCGACACCGGCACGCCGATATCCTTCGCCAGCCGGTAAGCGGTGAGGCCAAGCGGCCTCATGAACTCCTCGCGAAGCTGTTCTCCGGGATGGATCGGCGGTAAGTCGCCCATGTCTGTCACTCTCGGTGATAGTCGACGATCTCGACCCGCTCGGCGCCCCCTCCGTCCAAACGAAGCAGAGTCGCCACTGGTCGTTGATGCGTACGCTGTGTTGACCCATCCGGCTGCCACGGAGAGGCTCCAGCCGATTTCCCGGTGACGCCGCTAGGTCGCGAAGATCCTCTGCAGAGTGCAGTTGCCGCAGTTTCCGCTGCGCCACTCTTTGAATGTTCGCCGGCAGTCGTCTCGCATGCCGGCCGTGAAACAGCGCCTCGGCCTGCCGATCGGCAGAAGGGCGGATCATTCACGGGGTCTATACACGCATACGGTTCAGATCGCCGAGCGTCCATATCGAAGGCGCTCTCTGGCGGTGGCCATCCCTAGCCGAATTCTCCGAGCGCAGCGCGTAGCTGGCTTTCTCGCGCGCGGTCCACCATTTATCGAGCGAGCAGTTTGCTGCAAGGACCGAGGCGGACGGCGGGCTCGCGGCGACCAGCGACCAAATGAGGATATGTTTCCGCTCAACGGGCGAACGAGAGATGGCGGCGATGCTCAAAATTGAAATCGAGCTCGAACAAGACGGCAGATGGATCGGCGAAGTGCCCGAGTTACCGGGCGTGCTGGCCTATGGTGCGACTGAGGCCGAGGCGCGTATCAAAACTACGGCGCTAGCCCTGCGCGTGATCGCTGACCGTATCGAGCATGGCGAGCCAGTGCCGTTCGATCCCAGCGATCTCTTTATCGCCGCATGAATGGCTGGCCGGCCGTCAAGGCGGGCTGGGTATTACGAGCACTCATTCGTCTCGGGGGACGATCGAGCGGCAAAGAGGCTCGCACCGCACGTTATCGCGGCCAGCGTGGCCCAATTATGTGTTTGCGTTCCACGATGGTGAAGAACTCGGGCCGCGGATGCTGACTCGCATCGCGAAGCATACCGGCTTGCGGCCCGGCGATCTTTAGCTCGGCGAATGCATCCGCGCATCGTGGCGTAACGAAGAAACAACAGCCCTGGCATAATGGCGCTCGGCCTTGGGTGATTGGTCCCCGTGAGAGACGCGCAACAGAGAAGCCGGGTTGAGTCGGAGATCAGGGCGCGCCGCGCCGAGGTCTACGCCGGCTTTTTTCTTCGGCACCTTCGGCCTGACATGGTCGTCCTCGATTGCGGTTGCGGCCCGGCGACCATTACCATCGGTCTGGCCGCGGCGTTGCCTGCCGGCAGCGTTGTCGGCGTCGATCTCGCCCAGGACAGCCTTTTAGCGGCCCGCCGCAATGCTTGCGCAATCGGGCGGAACAACCTCGCTTGCGCGGCGGTCAATGCGCGATGCTTGCCTTTTGCCGACGCGGCATTCGACGCGGTTTTCTGCCACTCCGTGCTCGAGACGGTCGGCGCGCCTGCCGATGTCGTCACGGAGCTTCGGCGGGTCACGAAATTTGGCGGCATCGTCGGCGCGGCATCGGTGGAGTACGGCGGCCTTATACTTGCGGGCGCCCGGCCGGACGGCCCAAGGCGCTTTTACGACATCCGCCAACAATTGTGGCGTGCCGCCGGCATCGCCGAGCCGAACATGGGTCGTCGATTGCGCGGGCTCTTTGAGAATGCAGGGTTCAACCGGGTTGAAGCGTTCGCCGACTACATCAGCTACGGGACGCCGGATCGGGTTACAGCCTTTGCACGCGACCGCGCCGCGGAATGCCGGGATAGGCAATTGCACGACGATGTCGCGCGCCACGGGATTGCTTCGGCCGAGGAGCTGATTTACCTGGCGTCACAGTGGGAAACTTGGGGCGAGGATCCGAACGCCTTCTTCGCCTTCCCTTGGTGTCGAGTACTGGCTTGGCGGTAGCTTTTGCGGTGTGAGCCGCAACGAGTGGCAATGCGCTTCTCAACTCCCGCATCTGGCCACTGGCGCAGCCATCCGCCTTGCGCCGCGGCGGGGGGAAGAGCTGCGACTGGGTGATGCGACCGATCAATCCTTCGCCGTCGCGGTCAGCAGCGAGCGGAACCAGATTTGCGCCGGGTCGCTCGTCGCGCGACGGTGCCACGCCATCGACACGGGTACCGAGAGATCGAGCGCCAGCGGGGTGATCTCGATCTCGGCGATGGCGGCGATTTGCCGAGCGGTGCGTCGCGGCACCGTGGCGACGAGATCGGATACCGCGAGCACCGCCGGCAGCGCCAGGTAGGTCGCGACCAGGAGCGCGATGCGGCGTTTCAACCCGAAATCCGCAAGGGCGCGGTCGACGGCACCGCTGGTATCGCCGCGCGGCGATACGAGGACGTGGCTGAGTGCGGCGTAGGCTTCGATCGACGGCGAGCGGCACCCGAGCGGGTGCCCGCGGCGCGCGATCAGCACAAACGGGTCGCGCAGCAGCACCATCGAATCGAGATGCGCCGGCAGGGCGCGCAAGTGTGCGACCGCGACGTCGATCACCCCGCTGTCGAGTTGCTCGGCGGCTTCGGCGCCGGTCACCGGCGTGAGGCGCAACGTCGCCTTGGCGGCCTCTCGGGCAAAGCTCTCGGCGAGCCGCCCGACGAGTGCGACCTCGGCATACTCGGCCATGCCGGCGGTAAAGATGGCAGCACTTGTGGCCGGATCGAAGCCGATGCCGAGGTTGAGCGCCGCCTCGATATGCTCGATTGCAGCCGAGACGAGGGGGGCGATCTCACGGGCGCGAGCGGTCGGCTCCATGCGATCGGGAGTGCGGACGAACAGATCGTCGGCAAAGAGGCTCCTCAGGCGAGACAGCGCATGGCTCATCGCCGGCTGCGATAGACCGATCCGGCCGGCGGCTCGGGTGACCGCGCGTTCTCTGATCAGCGCATCAAAGGCTTTCAGCAGGTTGAGGTCGACGGCACGAATATCCATGGCGTAAATGAATGCCATATAATCAATCGATTTGGTAGATGATGGTCGGGGTTCTTAGATATGCAGAGCCCCGCAGGAGGAAAAACATGACATCTCAGATCCACCCCCAGCTATCGCATTGCGGTGTCTATGCCCGCGACCTCGATAGGATGGTCGCGTTCTATACCGAGACGATTGGGCTCGTGGTCTCTGATCGCGGCATCAGCAGCCGCGGCAGCGAGCTCGCCTTCATGACGGCGGCACCCGGGCACCATCATCAGCTCGTCGTCGTCTCGGGGCGCGCGCCGGAGGGTGTGAGCACCGTCAATCAACTGTCGTTCAAAGTCGCCGATCTCGACCAGCTCAAGGAGGCGCACCGCCGCGTCCGCGATGCCGGAACCACCGAGATCCGCCAAACCAGCCACGGCAACGCGCTGTCGATCTATTTCCCCGATCCCGAGGGCAATATGGTCGAGATCTATATGGACACGCCCTGGTACGTGCCGCAGCCCCACGGTGTGCCGATCGACCTGTCGTTGCCCAACGACGAAATCATCGCCCAGACCGAAAAGCACTGCCGCAAGACCCTCGGCTTCATGCCGCTCAAAGACTGGCAGGCCGAGGTCGAGCGCCGGCTTCAAGCTGACTAACCCAGGAGGAACCCCAATGACCGAAGTCAAAGGCTATCACGCCCACGTCTATTACGACCCCGCCACCCGGCCGGTCGCCGAACGGCTGCGCGAGGTGATGATCAGCCAATTCGCCGTCAGACCCGGAGCCTTCAGCGACGAGCCGATCGGCCCACACCCGATCTCGCAGTTCAGCGTCATCTTCCGGGCCGAAGAGTTCCAAAGTGTCGTGCCTTGGCTGATGCTGAACCGCGAGGGCCTCGACGTTCTCGTCCACCCGCTAACCGAAAGCTCCTACGACGACCACAGCAAGAATGCGCTGTGGCTCGGCACGCCGGTGCCGATGCGGCTCGAAATTCTGCGTCCGACCTATCGCACCGAGCTGCTGCCGACCGCCCCATCGCACCCAGGCTGACGGGTGCAGTCGGAGTTCTTCGCCGAGCCGCGTTCGGCCCAGCGAGATTGCTTCGTTGGCCTTCGGCCGCCTCGCAATGACGGCAATTCATCGTCATTGCGACCGCAGCGAAGCAATCTCGGTGACCACTTCTTCAGCAGCCGAAGCGGCGGCGGCGCTGCTGAAAGGAGCGGATTGCGCGCAAAAAATCGATCTTGCGGAACGCCGGCCACAAGACGTCGGTGAAATAGAACTCGCTGTGGGCGCTCTGCCACAGCAGAAAGCCCGACAGCCGGATCTCGCCGCTGGTGCGGATGATCAGATCGGGATCGGGCAGGCCGGCGGTGTAGAGATGCTTGGCGATCGCCTCCGGCGTGATACCTTCGACCGCCTCCGCCAGGGTCGCGTCGTCATCGGCCATGCCGTTGAGCAGCGCGCGAACGGCATCGGCTATCTCCTGACGGCCGCCATAGGCGACGGCAATGTTAAGCTCGATACCGTCATATTCCGCGGTCGCACGCTCGGCCGCCGCAATTGCCGCCAACACGGGCTCGGGCAGCATCGCCCGGCAGCCGATGGCGCGCACCCGCACGCGCCGCCGGTGGATCGCAGGGTCGCACGCGAGCGCCTTCAGCTTGGCCTCGACCGACGCCAGAATCCCGGAGACCTCTGCGGCCGGCCGGCGGAAATTGTCGGTTGAAAAGACCCACAAAGTCACCGTCACAATGCCGAGCTCGACGCACCAGTCAAGCACCTCGTCGAGCTTGTTGGCACCCAGGTCGTAGAGCTCCCGCGGCTCGGTGATCCCCAGCGAGCGCCCGTGGCGGCGATTGCCGTCGAGGATGATGCCGATATGAAGCGGGATCGGCCGTCTTCTGACGTCGCGCGTCAGCCGCCGCGAGTAGAGGTAATAAAGCAGGCGGAACATCGGCGCCAACAGAGCTTCCCCCAAAGCAACGGATTAAGGGCGCGGCCGTCATCCTCGCGTCCCGGGGCGCCTGAGAGTCAATGCGCCAAAAATATGGCACACCGATGACGAGGGTGTTAACCCGCCTGGAGCAGAGAGGTCCCGCGCCAGCCCGGCCGCGAGCCTCAGTGACGGCGCCGGGCCGTCTGCGGCTGGTAGCGCAGACTGATCGATCCGATGCCGGCAGCGACGTTCAACCCGGTATTGCCTTCGATGCTGACCGGCTGCAGCGAGATCGTGCTGTTGGAGCCGCCAACCAGCACATTGGCTCCGGCACCCACCCCCACGGTGGCGCTGCCGGTGGCGCCGATATAATTGCCGTTGAGCGCACCGGGTCCCAGATTGGCGGTCGGGGCGAACACCGCCCACACCAGAACGCCGCCCTGGGTATAGCCGATATCGACGCCGAACTTGTTGATGGTGCCGGCATAGTATTCAGGACGTCCCGGCCCGGGCGACAAGGTGCAGCGGAGGCCCTTCGACGAGCCGAACACGAAGCCCCAGCCGCTGGCGACATTGCAGGTCAGCGTTCCGATCCGTACGCCGCCTTGCGCCTGCGCCGACGGTGAAACGCCGATCGCCAGCGCGATCAGACCAATCGCCAAACCAAGCCTCATGAGCATCCGATCAACCTTCCTGGATTGCATCGCACTTCTTGCCGACCGATCCCGCACTCGCAATATACCGGCTCGCCGAGCCGTGGCACGGCGAGTAGACTAGGACAGGCTGGCCCATCCGCGAGAGGATCGCAATGTCGCAGGCTACGACTCATCAGGGCGCCGAGCCGCCACGCTTCGAGGAGCTGTTGGCGCGCGCCGAAGCGCTCGTTCCGGTATTGCGCGAGCGCGCTCCTCGCGCCGAGCAGCTTCGTCGCCTGCCGGACGAAACGATCGCCGACCTGCATTCGAGCGGGCTCTTCCGGGTGCTGCAGCCGGCCCGCGTCGGCGGCAGCGAGCTGCCTTACCGCGCGTTGTTCGAGCTGACCGCGGTGATCGGCCAAGGCTGCGGCTCGACCGCCTGGGTGCTGGGCAACCTCGCCGCCCATCATTGGCTGCTCGGCATGTGGCACCCCGAGGCGCAGGATGAAATCTGGGGCGAATCGCCC
>DATNKF010000200.1:0-3048 GCA_035603555.1 Allostellaceae bacterium | reverse complement strand
GCTCCCGCGCATCGCCCGCATCTCTTCGGCGGAAAGATCATCGACATAGGCCTTCGCGGCGCGGATCAGGTGCTCGGCCCAGTCGTAGAGCTGGTCGAAATAGTCGGAAGCGTAATAAAGGTGCCTGCCCCAATCGAAGCCGAGCCAATGCACGTCGCGCTTGATGGCGTCGATATACTCCTGCTCTTCCTTGATCGGGTTGGTGTCGTCGAAGCGCAGGTGGCAGCGGCCGCCATATTCCTGCGCCACGCCGAAATTGAGGGAGATCGCCTTGGCATGTCCGATGTGCAGGTAGCCGTTGGGTTCGGGCGGGAAGCGGGTGACCACCTCCGCGCTGCGTCCCGCGGCGATATCGGCGTCGATTATGTCGCGGATGAAGTCGCGACCGCCTGCCACCCCGGCTGTTTCGCCCACCATTGCCGCTCCCGCTTTGCTTGCCAGTCTGTCGTTTGCCAACCCAATGTGGCTAAATTACACCAGCTCCGCAAACCCGGGGCTGGCTCAGACCTCCCGAACTCGCCCGTCGGATTTGACTGCTTCGGCGATGGCTTCGAAAACGGCGACTGTGTCGAGCATATCGCCCGTCGAGATCGGGTAGGGTGCATCCCCGGCTGCCGCGTCGGCGAAGGCTTCGAGGTTGGCCCGTACCGAGTCGGCCGGCGGAAAACTCAATTGCTGCGGCTCGGCGCCGCTCCGCCGCAGCACCAGCTCGGTCCGTCCGAGCACTTCGGCCGAGGCATTGCGACCAAAGACGTGGAGTCGGAAATAGGCCGGCGTCGAGCGCACCATCGCCAAGGTTCCGCTGACGCCCGAGTTGAATTCGAGCAGCGCCGACAAGCTGTCGTGCGGATCGGGCGGCGGTTTGTGGGACAGCAGCAAGCTCTGCACCCGCCGGACCGGCCCGGCGAGAGCAACGAGCGCGTCGAGCATGTGGATCCCAGTCCCGGTCATGCCTCCGGCCGGCGACTCTTCGGACGAGTATCGCCATTCCGCAAAAGTGCCGGCGACCTCGTTGCTGAAGTGAGCCTCAAGGTGCAGGACCTTACCCAGCTCGCCGTTCTTGGCCAACCGTAGCAGCTCGGCTACGGCCGGGAAGAAGCGCTTGTCGGTGCCGACACCCAGCACCACACCTGCCTTGCGGCACGCTTTGACCGCGCGCTCCGCCTCGGCTTTTGTCAGGGTTAGCGGTTTCTCGCAGAAGACGGCCTTTCCGGCCGCGGCAGCTGCGATGATCTGCTGGCAGTGCAGCGAGTGCGGGCTCGCCAGCACGACGGCGTCGATGCTGGGATCGGCGAGCACCGCCTCGAGCCCGCCGACGAGCTCGAGGCGATAACGGGCAGCTTCGTCGCGCAGGCTATCCGGGTTGCGGCTGACGGCGCGGGTGAAGCGCAGCCTGTCGCTCTTGCCCTGGACCGCTTCGACGAGCGTCTTACCCCACCGCCCGAGACCGACGATCGCGGCGTCGATCATCGGCCCGCCTGCGGCAGTTAAGTCCGCGGAGCGCCCAGATGCCGGTGAAAGAAATTAAAGACCTTATGCCAGCCGTCGACCGCCTGCTCCGGGCGGTAATTCGGACGATAATGCGCAAAGAACGCATGGCCGGCGCCGTCATAGCGGTGGAACTCATAGTTCTTGCCCAGCCGCTTCAGTTCGGCCTCGGTCCGGTTAACCTGATCGGCTGTGGGGTTCGGATCTTCGTTGCCGAACAGGCCGAGAAGCGGACAATTGATCCCTTCCGTCAGGTCGATCGGCGCCACCGGCTGGGCCTTGGTCAACCGCGATTTATCGTCAACGACGACATTGCCGCCCCAGCAATCAACCGCACCCTGGACCAGATGCGACAGCTTGCACGCCACCAGATAGGTCTGCCGTCCGCCGGAGCAGAAGCCGATCACCCCGACTTTGTCGCTGGCATGCGGCTGCGAGCGCAGGAAATCGATGGCCCCGGTGACGTCGCCCAGCATCTGCTCGTCCGGAACGCCCCCGGCCTCCCGCACTTTGGCGACGACCGCCTCGTCGGCACCGTCGCCAACCCGGAAATAGAGGCTGGGTGCCACCGCGGCATAGCCGTGATGAGCGAATTTACGGGCGACCTCACAGGTCCATTCGTCCCAGCCCGGCATGTGGTGGATCACGACGACGCCGGGATGCGGTCCGGCATTGGTCGGATGCGCATAATACGCATCGCCGCGGTCGCCACCGTGCCCGCGATAGGTCGCCATGCCGGCCTGTATGTTACGAAACGCCATCTTTAACCTCCCTCCAAATGCCGCGGCTCTCTTGGCACCTAACCCCGGCAAAAGCAACCCGGATGTCGGCAGCGGTAGGTAGCGGCCTTGACATCTGGGCTCCAGTCCTGACGCTGCACGGAGCCCTACACTCGGAGAGAGCGGATGAACAGTGCTTTGGACGGCCTCCGCGTCCTCGATTTCACCACGACGATCGCCGGTCCCCACTGCGGGCGCATGCTCGCCGATCTCGGCGCCGAAGTGATCAAGATCGAGGCGCCCGAGGGCGATATGATGCGCACCCGGCCGCCGCTGCGCAACGGCGCCAGCACCAGCTTCGGGCAGCTCAACGCCGGCAAGAAGAGCGTCGCGCTCGACCTCAAATCGCCTGACTCGGTCGAGGCAGCAAAACGGCTCGTCGCCACCGCCGACGTGTTGGTCGAGAATTTTCGGCCGGGGGTCATGCGGCGCTTCGGGCTCGACTACGACAAGCTCAGACCGATCAAGCCCGATTTGATCTACTGCGCGATCTCGGGTTACGGCCAGACCGGTCCCTCCGCCGCATTGCCGGCCTATGCCCCGGTGATCCATGCCGCCTCGGGCTACGATTTGGCGCATATGGCCTATCAGGGCGAGGCGCGGCGGCCGGATTATTGCGGGATCTACATCGCCGATGTGCTGACCGGCACCTATGCCTTCGGGGCGATCACCGCGGCCCTCTATCAGCGTGAGATGACCGGGGAGGGCCAGATGATCGACGTGTCGATGCTCGAAAGCATGCTGACCCTGACCTTGAGCGAGATCCAGGCGGCGCAATTTG
>DATNKF010000199.1:0-2288 GCA_035603555.1 Allostellaceae bacterium | reverse complement strand
AAACCGGGATCAGCCGCTTATAGCTGTTCGTGGTCGGGTTGGTGATGGCGTTGATCGCCTTGGCGTGGCGGATGATGCCGCCGATGTAGTAGAGTGCCGTGTCCGACAAATCGGCATAGAGATTGCCGGCAAAGGTCGGCCGCTCGCCCTTCCACACCGACTGGTGAACGTGCATGCCCGAGCCGTTGTCGCCCTTGATCGGCTTCGGCATGAAAGTCGCCGTCTTGCCGTACTGATGCGCGACATTGTGCACGACGTACTTGTAGATCTGCATATTGTCGGCGGTGCGCACCAGGGTGTCGAACTCGGCGCCGAGCTCGGCCTGGCTCGGCGCCACCTCGTGGTGGTGCTTTTCGACCAGGAGCCCCATGTCGTGCATGACCGACAGCATCTCCGCTCGGAGATCGCTCTGGCCGTCCACCGGCGGCACCGGGAAATAGCCGCCCTTGATTGGCGGGCGATGGCCGGTGTTGCCGTCGGGGAACTGCTTGTCGCTGACGTAGGGTCCCTCTTCGCTGTCGATCGCGTACATCGCACCATTCATCGTGCTCGAATAGCGCACGTCGTCGAAGATGAAGAACTCGGCCTCGGGGCCGAAATAGGCCTTGTCGCCTATGCCGGTCGAGGCGAGATACTGCTCGGCCTTCTTGGCAGTCGAACGCGGGTCACGCCCATAAGGCTGCCCGCTTAGCGGCTCGTGCACGTCGCAAAAGATGACGAGCGAGGTCTGCGCGGCAAACGGGTCGAGCACCGCGGTCGCGCAATCTGGCACGAGCATCATGTCCGAGTCGTTGATTGCCTTCCAGCCGGCGATCGACGAGCCGTCGAACATCACACCGCCGTCCAGGAAGTCCTCGCTGATCGTGCGCACATGATGGGCCAGATGCTGCCATTTGCCGCGCGGATCGGTAAATCGGAAGTCGACGAACTTGACGTCGTGCTCCTTGATCATATCCATGACTTTTGCGGTATCGGACATCCTCTCACTCGCTCATTGGTCAGAATTTGGCCCCACTCCTACCCGGGGGCCATGTCAGGCGTCTCGCGGCACGCCTCGTCGCGGCGCTTCTAGCACACGAAGGCTGCAACAGCGACTGGCGAGACTAGATAGCATCCCGGCCACGCTCGCCCGTGCGGATGCGGACGGCCTCGTCGATCGAGGTGACAAAAATCTTGCCGTCGCCGATCCGGCCGGTATGCGCGGCCTGTTGGATCGCCTCGACCGCGCGCTCGACGAGCGCTTCCTCCATCACGACCTCGATCTTCACCTTCGGCAGAAAGTCGACCACGTATTCGGCCCCGCGATAGAGCTCGGTATGGCCCTTCTGGCGGCCGAACCCCTTGGCCTCGGTGACCGTGATCCCCTTGATGCCAACCTCGTGAAGAGCCTCCTTCACCTCATCCAGCTTGAAGGGCTTGATGATCGCCTCGATCTTTTTCATCGACTCCCGATCTCTTTCTCGGCCCGACGCACCGCCTCGGGACTGGGGCTAGCATAACCCATGCCACCCTGTTTCGCGACCGTGATGCCGGTCGCGCTGGCGGTCAATTTGCCTAATTCTTACTCATTTGGCCATATCTCTGACCGGCAAATTGCCGAGAAGCTGGCGAATCCGGCCGACCGCTTCGACGATGGCCTCGCGGCTGTTGGCATAGGAAAAGCGCAGATAGCCTTCGCCAAACTCACCGAAGCTCGTGCCGGCCACCGTCGCGACACCCGTCTCGTCGAGAAGCTTGCCCTGAAGAGTGCGGGCATCCAAACCCGTGCCGCTCACATTGGGAAACGTGTAGAACGCGCCACCCGGCCGCGCGCAGCGAAACCCGGGTAGGCTGTTGAGGGCCGCGACAATCGTCTCGCGGCGCTCGGCGAACGCGGCGACCATGCGATGGACGGGCTCGCGCGGGCCTTCGAGCGCTGCAATCCCGGCGAATTGCGCAGCCGCGTTGACACAGGAATGGCAATTTATCGCGAGCCGTTCGGCCGCACCGAACAACGCCTTCGGCCATATCCCGTAGCCGAGCCGCCAGCCGGTCATCGCATAGGTCTTGCTCCACCCGTCGAGCAGGATCACGCGGTCGCGGATCGAAGGGTAGCCGAGCAGGCTGACATGCTCGGCGCCGTCGTAAAGGATCTCGCCATAGATCTCGTCGCTGAGGATGGCGACCTGCGGGTGCCGCTCGAGCCCGGCGACGAGCCGGTCCATTTCGTGCCGCGGCACCACACCGCCCGTCGGGTTTGCCGGGCTGTTGATGATCAAGAGACGCGTGCGCGGGGTGATCTTGGCGAG
>DATNKF010000198.1:0-6538 GCA_035603555.1 Allostellaceae bacterium | reverse complement strand
ACCGATTTTCGATGAAATCTTTGATTGTATCCTGCGCCAGCCTAAGGCAGCGTCAGTATCCCTCGCGCTCCATGCGCTTGCGCAACAGCTTGCGATAGCGGCGAACGGCTTCGGCCCGTTCACGTGCTCGCCGTTCCGAAGGCTTCTCGTAATTCCGTCGTAGCTTCATTTCTCGGAACACCCCCTCGCGCTGCATTTTTTTCTTCAGAGCTCGCAGAGCCTGATCGACGTTGTTGTCGCGAACGAGGACTTGCACGGGGGCGATTCTCCACACTCGGTCTTAAGCGGCGGCCGCCGCTACGGCCGCTCCGTGCTATTGTTTAGCATCGTTGCCACCGGGTGTGAAGCTGCCGGCTGCGTTCTCTCCCGCCCTCCTGCATTTCTCGGCCAGTACGGATTCGCCGCGAGCATTGCTCGAACGCTGTCCGTCCCGGCTAGCCGAGTTCGAACCGACGGTGGGTGCCTTCGTCTACCACGACAGCCTTGCCCGAAGGGCGGCGGATGCTTCGACCAAGCGATGGCGGGCAGGACGACCGCCCTCGCCGATCGACGGCATGCCGGTTGGCATCAAGGACATCGTCCTCAGGGTGCCGACCATGTCGCTGCCGGTGGTGAGCGCCGCGGGGCTGCCGCTGGGCCTGCAGGTGTCGGCTTCGAAGACGGCGACGCAAGGCGGTTCGCCGGCGCGGCCTGGCTGAACGACTTGCTCCCAGCCGCCGCGTGAGGCTAGCCTCCGCGCGGCGCTTTACCCCACTCGGTCGGCACCACATATTGCTGTCATGGCACTATTGAAAATCGCCCGCATGGGCCATCCCATATTGCGTGCCCGCTCCGCCGTGGTCGACGATCCGACGGCACCCTGGGTAAGCCGGCTCGTCGCGGACATGATCGAGACGATGGAGGATGCCGGCGGCACCGGCATCGCGGCACCCCAGGTGCACGAACCGCACCGGGTCGTCGTCTTCCGAGTTCCCGAGGAGCGGATCACCGAGATGCCGGGCGACAGCGCCCAGGATCTCACGGTGCTGGTCAACCCGGTGGTCGAGCTCCTCGGGCAAGAGCGGGCATTCGGTTGGGAGGGCTGCCTCTCGGTCCCCGGGCTGCGCGGCGTCGTGCCGCGGCACCTGCGCGTCCGCTATCGCGCGCTCGGCCTCGACGGCGAGCCCATCGACCACGAGGTCGAAGGCTTTCACGCCCGGGTCGTCCAGCACGAGTGCGACCACCTCGACGGGATTCTCTACCCGCAGCGGATGACTGATCATCGGCTGCTCGTCTTCCTCGAGGAATTGCAGCGGCACCCGATCGATCTGGCGGCCTTTCTCAGCGAAAGACGAGCCGCATGAGGAGCCCGCTCGCCGAGAGCCAGCGCGAGGCACTGATCGAGGCGATGCTGCCCGAGGTGGCGTTCGACGGCTGGTCACGCCCGGCATTGCGCGCGGCGGCACGGCGGATCGGCATGCCGGCCGGCGAAGCGTTGGCGCTGTTTCCGGGCGGAACCGCCGACCTCGTCGCCTGCTTCAGCCGGTGGGCGGATCTCCGCATGCTCGACCGGCTCGAAACCGAGCCGCTCGATCCGCTACGCATCCCCGAGCGCATCGCGCTCGCGATCATCAGCCGGCTGGAAATTGTCTCACCGTGGCGCGAGGCGGTGCGCCGCGCATTGTCGCTGCTGACGCTGCCGCAACACATGCCACTTGGGCTGCGCCTGCTGTACGAGACGGTCGACGCCGCCTGGTACGGTGCCCGGGATCGCGCGACCGACTTCAGCTTTTATACGAAGCGCCTCACGCTGGCTGCGATCTATGCGGCCACCCTGCTTTATTGGCTCGAAGACCGCTCGCCGGACTTCGCCGAGACGCGCGCCTTCCTCGATCGGCGCCTTGCCGAGGTGGCAGTCCTCGGAAGGGCGCGCCAACGTCTCGGCATCGCCGCCGAGCGTCTGCCGAACCCGGTCCGGTTGCTGCGCCAGTTCCGCTAGCGATGGGGAATGAGCCGGGTGACGTGCCCCATCTTGCGGCCGGGTTGGACTTCGGTCTTGCCGTAGAGGTGGAGCTTTGCTAGCGGGTCGTTGAGCGCATCTCGCCATTTCTCGACATCGCTCCCGACGAGGTTCTTCATCACCGCGTCCGAATGATGCTCGACCGAGCCGAGCGGCAGGCCGCACAGCGCTCGCACCAGCTGCTCGAACTGGCTGGTGATGCAGGCGTCGATCGTCCAGTGTCCCGAATTGTGCGGTCGCGGCGCGATCTCGTTGACCAGAATGTCGCCGGTCTGGGTGACAAACATCTCGACCGCGAGGACCCCGACGAGATCGAGCTTTTCGGCGATGTGCCGCGCGATCACCTCGGCGCGCATCGCCGTCTCCGCGGCGATGCGCGCCGGCGCGATCGTCGTATCGAGAATATGGCTGGCGTGCTGGTTTTCGACCGGCGGATAGGTCGCCCACGCGCCGTTGCGGCCGCGGGCGACGATGACCGAGATCTCGCAGGCGAAATCGACAAAGCTTTCGAGAATGCCGATCTCACCGCCCATTCGGCGCCAGGCTTCCTCGGGCTTGCTCTCGGGCGTCAGGGTCACTTGGCCCTTACCGTCATAGCCCATGCGGACGCTTTTCAGCACCGCCGGGTAGCCGAAGTCCCGCATCGCCCGGAGCAGTGCCGCCGCGTCGGCAACCTCGCGGTAGGCGGCGGTGTCGACATCGATCGAGCGGAGAAAATCTTTTTCCCGCAAGCGATCCTGCGCGATCTCGAGAATTTCGGGGCGCGGCATCACGGGGCGCACGGCCGACACCCACCGCACCGCCTCGGCCGGGATGTTTTCGAACTCGAAGGTGGCGACGTCCACGGCCGCGGCAAAGCGCTCGAGCGCTTCACGCTCGGAGAACTCGGCAACGGTGGCGGCACCGCAGACCTGGGCCGCGGGGCTGTCGGGCTCGGCCGCGAAGACGTGGCAGCGAAAACCGAGCCGTGCGGCGGCGAGTGCCGTCATCCGGCCGAGCTGTCCGCCGCCCAAGATTCCGATCGTGGCGCCCGGAGCAAGCATCGTCACCGGTATCATCGCCGTTCCGGGCGGTCAGCCACACCCTGCGTTTGCGCCCGCCGCCAGTTATCGAGAGCCTGTTCGGCGACGGCATCCGACAGGCCGAGAATTGCCGCGGCGAACAGTGCGGCGTTGACCGCGCCGGCTCGGCCGATGGCGAAAGTGGCAACCGGAATCCCGGCCGGCATCTGCACGATCGCGAGCAAGCTGTCCACCCCTTTGAGAGCCCCGCTTTCGATCGGGACGCCGAGCACCGGGAGCGGCGTCAACGCGGCGACCATGCCGGGAAGATGAGCGGCCCCTCCGGCCCCCGCGATGATCACCCGCAAGCCGCGCGAACGCGCCGTGCGGGCATACTCGTAAAGCCGCTCGGGCGTGCGATGCGCCGAGACGATGCGCGTCTCATAACTGATATTGAGCCGGTCAAGGGTGTCCGAGGCGTGCTGCATCGTCTCCCAATCGGACTGGCTCCCCATGATGATGCCTACCGCCCGGTCGGCGTCGCTCATTCGGGTTCCTTCCGGGATTCAGTCGCGGGGACGGACTAATATTAGAGGCAGGAGCCGTTCGCACAAGCGCCCCCGGCGGACCGGCGGGTCGGAGCTGTGAGCTTTCCCTGACAGCAGGGAAAAATCCAATTCAGCCCCCGAACTACGCTCTTTCGGTGGGAAAAATCTATGGCAAATCAGCGGCTTGGCTACGACTCCGCGAGCCTGGCAACAGCGGAATTTCGCGCCGTAAAGCACGGTCGGCAGCGGAATGGCAGGGGAATTTGCTACCCGGCCTCTTGCCTGTGCGTTTCGCATATGAATTAGACTCTAATTGTTATTGTAACATTATCAGGTTGTGAGCTGGGCGCTGCCCACAGCCTGAGGCAGCTCAGACCCAAGCGTTGCTTATATCATAATATTGTGCATGGGTCAAGGAGGCTGCGCAGATCAGCCATGTGTTCCGGGACGCGACGTGATTCGCGCGTCACGCAACCGCCATCGGTCCCTGGCTCGCGCGGGGCTGGCCGCCTGCTTCTTCTCCGCCTTCTCGCGGGTGGTCGGCGCTCAGGCCTGTTTGCGGCGGCGCATCGCTGCGAACATCAAGGCGGCGGAGCCGAAAAGGATGATGGAGGAGGGTTCCGGAACGGCTACCTGTGCGGTCAAGAACTCGGTCACCAAGCCTAGTGTATCGGTGTTTCCGCTGGCGTCGTTCGCTCCATTCACATTGCTAAACACACGCGAAACAGGGTCGCCCGACGTAACCTCTGCATCAAATACGGTCGTCGTGCCCCCGCCGAAGTTCTGCACTTCGAGCAGCAGGTTGCCGAAAGCCGGGTTGTAAAGGAAAGGGGTCGTCAGATTGATCAAGATGTCGAACGCTTTGGGACCGCCTGCCGGTCCGGTATCGGTGCTCGAGAGCGACAGCGACCCGCTATGCACCAACGTCTTATCGGCGCCTTCATTGTTTGCGAAGGTGGAGCTGAGCGCGTCCGGCCCGTTGGTCGTCGTCGTCAAAAAAATGCTGACGTTGCTCAACGTAGTGGAGAACGCGGCGCCGAACTCTGCGTCGGGACGGAACGCAAGCCCTGTAATGAGCAGCGGCCCCGATCCGAACTCCGTCGCCCTATATACTTGCTCATATCGCTGGGACGATAAGCCGATATCAAACGGAAAGACGTTGTTACTATTGCCCTCCACGCTCGTGTCCGCGCTGGGCGACACGATCGTCGCGGCTATGGCGTTAGAGCTCGACGCGAGGGCGAGCAGACCGGACAGTCCGATCGTCACGCATCGTGTAGATAGCCCGACGCTCGTCCACGACCTCTTCGTCCTTTGGTCCATCTCACGTTCCCTGTCAAAATTGCCAGTTTACTATAAGCAAGTGCCGTGCCAGACCTGATTTGGCATGCTCTTCAATCACTTGCCGGCGCCGCCGAAGCGCCGGCTCGTGAATCTGTAAAGAATTCCGGCACGGGAGGCTGGATACCACACTCCGATGCCTGGCGACGCAGTGGATATCGGAACAAATCCGCATAAGCATCGATTGACGTCAAGGAAGAGTAGATCACGACCTATGTAGACATGATCCGGCTGGTGGACATCTTTGCAAATATCCATCATTGGGGCTCCGCCGCCTCTTCCTCCGTCTTGCACCTTACGGCCGCGATTATGACGGCTTGAATATCGGTTTCTATCAGTGGGTGCGAGAAACTCGTCGACGCTTTATCTTGGGATGTCTGGCGTACGCTGAGAACGCGTCTGCTGCTGAAACTGTAAAGAATTCCGACACGAAAAGCGCAGAAGCAGCGGCCCTCGTTATCCTGACCGCGGACACGGCGCGATATCCGGGTTGTGGTCCTCCGACGACGCACGGAATAGGGCGGCGACGGATGGTCTCGCCGTTGGCAAGACGGCACTCCACCGAGCTGCAAGGAATTTCGGGGCCACAAGCAGGATGCTCTTCTCGATGGGCGCGCGGCGGCGACTGCCGACGCGGCGACCGTCCCTCGTGGCCCGCAGGGTCCCGATGGATGCCAAAGACTGTCAGGCGATGATGTCGGGTAATAGCTCGCTCTCGATCTTAGAGATCTGATCCTTGAGCAGCAGCTTTCGCTTTTTGAGGCGCTGCAGCTGGAGCTGGTCGAAGGGAACGCGCTCGGCGAGCCGCGCGATCACCTCGTCGAGGTCGCGATGCTCGGTCTTCAGGGCGGCGAGCTTCGCTTTGAGCGCTTCTACGTCTAGATCCATGGCCGGCGGCCCTAGAGTTCATTAAAATTATATCATGTCGAGTGGACATCATGGCGAAACCTTCGGGCCTGCCCCGAATGGCGATGTCTGAAGCGGCCGGCGAGCCGGCTGGTGGCGAAGGCCAGGCGCTGCGCCTGTGGCGTTTTTCCTGCGCGTTCTACGCGCAGCCGGGGGTTTCCGAAGCGCTGCTCGCCTTGCAGGACCGCGCGGGCTTGGATGTCAATCTCATACTGTTCGCGCTGTGGCAGGGCGCCTGCGGGCGAGGCCGCCTCTCGCATGCCGAGCTGATGGCCGCCGAGCGTAGCGCCGGCCCGATCAGGGCGGCAATCGTGCTGCCTCTGCGGGCGCTGCGACGAAAGCTCCGACCCGATCGCGATGCCGATATCCAGCGCCTCCGCGAGCGAATCAAGACGCTGGAAATCGCGGCGGAAAGGATTGTTCAAGGCCGCCTCGCGCGCCTCGCGGGGACGCCCGCCGGCGACGCCGCCCCGGCGGCACGCGCCGCCGCCGCGCAGGCGAACCTTGCGCTCGTTCTTGGGCCAAAAATGGCCGGCGCTGCCGAGGCGACACGGATCCGAGAAGCGCTAGAGGTGTTCCTGCGGGGCTGAGACCAAACCCAATTCAATCCCCTCCGCGCCGTGGTTTCGAGCGAAGCGGGGGTGCGCCTGCAATGGCAGCCTCGCCCCAGCGTCGGACGCGTCCGGTTTCCAGACCAAACAGGTCGAGCACCCGGCCCAGCGTCTGATCGATCATCTCGGCAA
>DATNKF010000197.1:0-2941 GCA_035603555.1 Allostellaceae bacterium | reverse complement strand
CGTCGGCGCATCACCGCCGCCGGCTGGCCGTAATAGTTTTCGAGGAACGCGTCAATCCGCTGCTCGGCGCGGCCGGCATCTTCGTCGATCGCCAGGGTGACGTAGATCGCGGCGGCGAACGTGGCGAGGTCGCGCCCGGCTTCCTGGACGATCGACCGGACCTCCGCCCACTGCTCGCTCCAGCGGGCGAGGCTGGCTTCGTTGGCGAACCAGCCGTCGAAATGCCTAGCAGCTCGCTCGAAGGCCGGGCGAACCGACCCGGCCATCCAGATCGGCGGGCCGCCCGGCCGATAGGGTGTCGGGCCGAGCACGCCGCTCTCGACCCGCCAGCGTCCATCCCAGTCGACCGGCTTCCCGGTCCACAAGGCACGGGCGAGGCGGAGGCCCTCCATCATCCGGCCGACCCGCCCTTCGAATGGCACGCCCGCCGCGACGAATTCCGCCCGGATGTTCGGGACGTCGCTGGCGATGCCGGCGCCGAGCACCAGCCGGCCTTCGCTGATCTGGTCGAGGGTGGCGAGCTGGTGCGCCAGAACGACGGGATTGCGCAATGCCGGCAGGAAGACGGCGGTGCCAAGCTGGACCTTCTGCGTTCGCGCAGCCGCCGCCGCGAGTAGGGTCAAAGGGTCGTGCCGCGGCCGCGCCAAGAGCGAGTCGCCGACCCACACTGAGTCGAAGCCGAGCCCCTCCGCCCGCGCGGCAAGGTCGAGCAGCGGGCGGGTTTGGGGCCGGCCCTCCATGACCCGCTCGCGCGTCGGCAGCAGGTATCCTATGCGCGGTGACATTCTCTCTTCCTTTCCCTTGCCGCCCCTCACCCTCCCGCTTCGCGGGTCCCTCCCTCTCCCCGCTTGCGCGGGGCGAGGGGCTGCGCCCGGTGCCCTCCCTCGCTGCGCTTGTGGGGAGAGGGCTGGAGTGAGGGTGGTCGCTACTCGGCGCCGCCGCGGCGGTGCGAGAAGGTCTGCTCCTGGCTGGTGATGAATTCGAGCAGTGCCGCCTTGCCGTCCTCGTTCTGCCGGCGGGCGCGCAGGATCGCATCGCCAACCTGTGCCGGATCCTCGACGCGCTCGCTCCACCCGCCGAGATCGCGGCCGATATTAGCGTAGTTGCCGCCGAGATCTCGCGCCCGATAGCGCTCGTGCGACAGCGCCATCGCATGGGTCTCGATCGCCATTGTCGAGTTGTTGAGCACGATCGTCGTGATCGGAATGCCACAGCGCACCGCCGTCTCGAAATCGAGACCGGTCATCCCAAAGGCGGCGTCGCCCATGAAGTTGACGCAGAACTTGTCGGGGGCGGCGACCTTGGCGCCGATCGCGAGCCCCAGCCCGGTGCCGAGCTGGTGCGACTTGCCCCAGCCGATATAGCCGCGCGGCCTGGTCGCCCGATAGAACGGGTTCAGCTGCTCACGCGGGCTGCCGGAATCGTGAGTGACGATGGCCTCGGCTGGGTTGATCACCCGTATGAACTCGGAGATCACCCGGTAGGGATTGATCGGCCGTTCGTCCGAGCGCAGCTTGCCTTGCCAGCGGCCGAGCCATGCCTCGCGCTCGCTCGCCAGCTCCTGGGCCACGCCGTTCGAGCGCGCCTTGCCACCGAGCCGGTCGCGCACCGCCTCGATCAGCTGCGCGAGCACCAGCTTGGCATCGCCGAGGATGCCGAGATCGGCGGCAAAGGCCTTGTGCAGATCGCGCGTGTCGTTGGTCGCGTGGATGATCTTCTTGCCGGGCGGCAGCGCCGGGGTGGCGATGCCATGCTTGGTGAAGCTGCAGCCGATGCCTAACACCAGATCCGATTTGTGCAGGATGTGACGGCCGGGCCCGGTAAAGGTGCCGCCGCCGGATCCGAGCGCCAACGCATGATCCTCGGGAAACGCACTCTTGCCGTCGAAGGTCGTCATCACCGGGGCCTGCAATAGCTCGGCGAACTGCCGCAGCTCGTCGGTCGCCTCGGCATAAAAGACGCCTTGTCCCACCAGCAACATCGGGCAGGAAGCCTCGAGCAGCATCCGCGCCGCCTCGTCGATGTCGCGCTCGTCGCCTGCCGACCGGGTGGCACGCACCGGCCGATACTGGTTCGGATCGACAGCAACCTCGGTGCTGTGAACATCGGCCGGAATTTCCACCATAACCGGCCCGGACCGCCCGTTCTTGGCTTGGGTGAAGGCGCGGCGCATCACATTCGCGACTTCGTCGGGCAGAATGACCTCTTCGACCGATTTCGTGATCGAGGCGTAGGTCCGGCTCGACTTGAACATCGGGAAGAGCTGTGCGGTCTCGCGCGGGTGGCCGAGCGGCAGAAACACCACCGGGCTCGAATCCGAGAAGGCCGTCGCGACTCCGGCGAACGCGTTCTCGGCACCTGGCCCGTATTGCATCGCGAAGACACCCGGCGGCCGGCCGTTCGAAACCCGCGAGAAACCGTCGGCCATGTGGACGCCGACCCGCTCCTGACGGCAGATGACCGGCTTGATCCCGACCGCCGCAGCGGCCTCGATGATCGGGGTCGTCGGAAAGCAGAACAGGCTCGAGATGCCCTCCTTCTTCAGGATCTCGGCGATAACATTCATGACGAGCATCGGTCGTTCCTCCCGCCTGATTGCACTCTTGGACGAGATCGAGTGTAGCTTTATCGGCGATCAGCGCCAACCTGGCGTGACGAGGAAGCCCATGCCCGACACCGTTTGTGCCGTCGTCGTCGGGAACGGAAGCGGGCCGGACTTCACCCCCCTTCTGGTTGATCCGGGCGTGGTTGGCCGGCGCGCCGGATTGCCCGCAGGCTGAGAAGGAAAAGACCGAGCGCTCCACCCAGGAGGGCGAAACTGGAGGGCTCCGGCAGCGGTCCCCCGGAGATCGGCACGGCTTCGCCGGTGGCGAGAAATTCGTTGACGCGGACGAGAGGATCGGCGGTGGTTGATAACGGGTGCGCGAAGGAGAAAACCGTG
>DATNKF010000196.1:0-2638 GCA_035603555.1 Allostellaceae bacterium | reverse complement strand
TTCTCGGCCTCAAGCCCCTTGTCGACCTTCACAAATGGGACGACGCCGCGTTCCTCCCACAGAAACGCCGGAGTAGGTTTTCCGCGCACCTCGCCGTCCATCGTGCCTTCGAAAAGGATCGTCGCGATGACCTTGGTGCCGGTGAAGGCGGGCGCGGTCATGATGCGCACCCGCATCTCGTGCATCAGCCTGAACATTTCGGCATCGCCCTTATAGGCGCTGTCCGGAATGCCGTAGAGGCGCAGGGCGCCGGGCGTCGATCCGCCACTCTGATCGAGCGCGGCGATAAAGCCGTCCTGCCCGGAGATTTGCGCCGTCATCTTGTCGTTGGTCATGATCGTCATCCTCGCGTTAGGCCACCATGCTCAGGGAAACGCACCCGGCCTCGACCAATTGCTATCGAGCCAGCGTAAGTAATGGCATGGCGTTCGAGACCTAGGCAATGTTCACCTACCTTCAGCCTGATGGAGCTACGCAACCGATTGCGCTGCAAGTAGCAATCGAGAACCGCGGTGATATAAATGTGGCCGGCGCCCTATAATGCCGTGTAGATCGGCTCCGGGGAGGACGACGCTGATGGCCCTCGATCCGAAGGAGGCGGCTCTCGCGCTGCACCGGTTCGGCTTCGGGCCGCGCAGCGGTTCGATCGCCGCGATCGCAGCCGATCCGCGCGGGGCGCTTCTCGCCGAGCTGGAGCGGCCAAATGCGGGGCAGATCCTGAACCCCGATCTGCCGACCAGCGCTGCGGCCAATCGTGCGGTCTTCGAATACAACGCCGAGCGCGCCGCCAATGACAAGCGCGAGCGCCTCCGCCGCGAGGCCGCCCCACAGGTCGCAGTGCTGAACGCGGGCGGCGACACGGCGATGGAGGCGAAGCCCGACGCTCCGCCGCCTACTGCCGCGCAGCCCGAGGCGGTGCCGCTGCCGCGGCAGCTCTTCCGCAACGAAGCCCGGGCCCGCTTCGATGCGGCGATCAATGCCGAGATCGGTTTGGTCGAGCGCCTGGTGTGGTTCTGGTCGAACCATTTCTGCGTCAACGCCGACGCCACGGTCATGGCCGGCGGTTACGAGCGCGAAACGATCCGCCCGCATGTGCTGGGCCGCTTCAAGGACATGCTGCTCGCCGCCGAGGGCCACCCGGCGATGCTGGTTTATCTCAACAATGAGCAGTCGATCGGTCCCGACTCGGTCGCCGGCATCAATCGCGACCGCGGCCTCAACGAGAACCTCGCTCGCGAGATCCTCGAGCTGCACACCCTCGGAGTGCGCACGGTCTACGGCCAGGTCGATGTCACGAGCTTTGCCAAAATCCTCACCGGCTGGACCATCCTGCCGCCTCTGACAAACCCCGATCACGGCGGCGAGTTCGTCTTCTTGCGGCGCGCCCACGAGCCCGGCCCGCAGACCGTGATCGGCAACGCTTACGCCGATTCCGGCGTTGAGCAGGGCCGCGCAGTGCTCGCCGACCTCGCGCAACATCCGGCGACGGCAAAGCATGTCGCAACTAAGCTGGCCCGCCACTTCATGGCCGACGACCCGCCGGAGACGCTGGTCGATGGCCTGACGCAGCGCTTCCTCGATACCGACGGCGATCTTAAAGAGGTCGCTGCCGCGCTGATCTCGGCGCCCGAGGCTTGGGCGCCGGAACAGACCAAGATCAAGCGGCCGGGCGAATGGATCGTGGCGATGCTGCGGGCGACCGGGATCTCGGGCGATATCGTCCGCATAATCAGAGGACAGGCCTTGCTCGGAGAGCCGCTGTGGCGGCCCCCGGCGCCGAAAGGCTTCTCGGACGACAATGCGGCCTGGCTCGATGGGTTGGGGCAACGGCTCGACCTCGCCAACACCTTTGCCCAGCGCGTCGGACCAGGTCTCGATCCGGAAACGGTTGCTGATGCCGCCCTGGGGCCGCTCGCCTCGGCGGAAACACGACGCGCCATGGCCGGCGCCGAGACCAAGCCGCAGGCCTTGACCTTGTTGCTTATGGCTCCGGAATTCCAGCGGAGGTGATCGTGCCACAAGCATACCAGGTTCCGACACGCCGCGAGCTGCTGCTCGGCTCGACCGCACTCGCCGCCGCGGCCTTCGTGCCGGGCAGAGCCCGCGCCGAAGGGCGTGACCCGCGCCTCCTGACCATCGTCCTTCGTGGTGCGGTCGACGGGCTCGCCGTCGTCGCCCCGGTCGGCGATCCCAACTGGACCAAGCTGCGCGGCGACAAGGCGCTGGCGCTCGATGGTGCGACACCGGCATTGCCGCTCGACGGTTTCTTCGCCCTCAACCCGGCGATGCCGAACCTCCATCGCCTCTATCGCGCGGGCCAAGCAACGATCGTGCACGCGGTAGCCACACCCTATCGCGAGCGTTCGCATTTCGACGGCCAGGACGTATTGGAGAGCGGGTATGCGAAGCCCGGAGCTGCCGATTCGGGGTGGTTGAACCGGGCGGCCGTCGCCATCGAGCCCTCCGAACGGACCGATTTGCGACCACGCCCGGGCTTTGCCGTCGGGCCAATCGCCCCGCTTGTCATGCGCGGTCCGGCACCGGTGCTGTCCTGGGCGCCGCCGCGGCTGCCGCCGGTCAGCGACGAGACGACGATGCGCGTGCTCGACCTCTATCGCCATACCGACCCGGCGCTCGC
>DATNKF010000195.1:0-2203 GCA_035603555.1 Allostellaceae bacterium | reverse complement strand
GCCGGTCGTTTTCTGCCAGCGCCTGGCGCCGTAGCGCCGTTGCGAGTCAAAAGCGACCACGAATCGCTCGCGAAAATTCGATGCAGTGGCAGACCGACGACAAGATCAAAGAGCAAGGACCCGCCGGGCGAAGTGATTGTCGACGCAAGCCGCGTAGGACGCGGGTCGGCGTATGAAGCCGCTCGATACGAGGCTGTTTTGCAAACGGTCGAAACCGTCTTTGGGAAGGACTGGGTCGGGCCCCCACACCCCTTGCGCCTGGTAGCGGGTGAGCGCACCGGTCAGCACGCCGGAATCGAGTGCCGGAAAAAAGGGCGAGATAGTCGCAGCCAGCTCTGCCGTGGAGCAGGCGTGGATCCACTGCTGCGTCCGATGAATAGCCCTGACCATTCGTAATAGCGGTTCGGCGTCGCCGACCAGCCGGTCTCTTGTCGTGACGAAGGCGGTGTAGGTCGTCCGGCCACGCGCGCTCGCCGAGTGCCAGAGATGACCCGCCCCCGAGGCCAACGCTTGCTCGACGACGGGCTCGAATAATTGCGCTGCGTCTATCCGGCCCTCCAGCAGCGCCAGCAGATTTTCGGCCATGCCGCGATCGGCAACGCGATCGAGCTGCGCGGGGTCGATCCCGGCCTGCCGCAGATCCTCCTGCAGGCAGAGCCACGGCGTCGGCACTTCGCTGACTGTGGCAACGCGCATTCGGGCTAGATCGGCCAGACGGAAACCCGGGTTTGGAATTCGGCCGACGATCGAGAACGGATCGCGGCAGACGATCTCGGCAAAGCAGACGAGCGTCGAGCCGGGGTTGTCGTCGTGGTGCTTCATGACTCGCATCGGGCCTGCCCAGATGACATCGGCAGTACCGTCGAGCAGTGCCTGCTCGGCCAATCCGACGCCGGGCGACGGCAAGAGCTCTACTGTCAGACCTTCGGCGACATACGCGCCGATTGCATGTGCCGCGTAAAACGGCGTGTAGAGAATAAAGCGATAGTTCTCGTAGAGCCGTAGGTGCATCAATCGTCCCGCTGAAAAGAACAGGCCCCCACCCGCGGGTGGGGGCCTGCGTCATCGAAGCGTCAGAGGACGCCTTCCTGATGCAGAGCTTCGACCTCGGCGGCGCCGATGCCGAGCCAGTTGTTCAGAACCTCTGTGCTGTCTGCCCCGAGCGCCGGCGAGCCCTTCAGCCGCACGGTCTTGCCGTCGATCCGCACCGGCCAGCTCGCCATCTTGTAGTCGCTATTGTGGTGATGCACGGTCTGCATGATGCCGCGCTTCTCGAAGCTCGGCTCGTTTTGCAATTCCATCGTGTCGAACACAGCGCCGGACGGCACCCCGACGGCGATAAGCTTCTCCATCGCCTCGCGCTTATCGTGCTGGCGGGTCCATTCGCCGATGATCGCGTCGAGCTCCTTTTCGTTCTTGACGCGGTCGTCACCGGTCGCGAAACGCGGGTCGTCGATCAATTCCTCACGGCCGATCAGTTTCATCAGGCGCGACCAGTGCTCGGGATTGGCCCGGCTGGTGGTGAGGTAGACATAGTCGTTGGGGCCGCCGCCCTTGGCCGGGTAGAGCCCCGAGGGCGCATTGTTGCCGCCGCCCGATTTGGCGCCGTTGCGCGGCGCTGCCTTGCCGGTGCGCTGCATCGTGCAAAAGCAGGTGCGCATGTAGTGGATCATCGCGTCCTGCATCGCCACCTGCAGCCGCCGGCCCTGGCCGGTGCGATTGCGCTCGTGCAAGGCGCCGAGGATCGTGGCTGCCATCAGCATGCCGGTACCGGTATCGCCAAAGCTGAGACCCGGCTTGACCGGCGGGCGGTCGGGCTCGCCGGTGACGCTGATCGGGCCGCCGGCGGCCTGCGCGATCATGTCGAAGGCCAGCCCCTTCTCATGCGGGCTGCCGGTTCCGAAACCCTTGATCTGGCAATAGATGATACGAGGGTTGATCTTCTTGACCGACTCGTAGTCGAGGCCGAGGCGCTCGATCGTCCCCGGCGCCATGTTCTCGGCCATGATGTCGGCCTTCTTCAGCATCTCCTTGACGATCTCGAGCCCCTTGGGCGACTTCAGATTGATCGCCAGCGACTTCTTGTTGACGTTGAACTGGCGGAAATACCAGGGATCGTCATCGGGCTTGCCGGGACGCAGCCGTCGGCCGGGATCGCCGCGCCCGGGGTTCTCGATCTTGACGACTTCGGCGCCGAACCAGG
>DATNKF010000194.1:0-2221 GCA_035603555.1 Allostellaceae bacterium | reverse complement strand
TGTCATTGCGAGCGAAGCGCGGCAATCTCGTGCCGCGTGCTCAGCCGGGTCGAGATTGCTTCGCTACGCTCGCAATGACAATGAAATTAGAAATCGCGAACTTCGCGACCCGGACACTAGCCCGGCGGGTCGCGCTCCAGCACTTCCTCGATACGTTTGGGGTCGACGCGGATCTCGACCCCGGCGCGCTCCTGCTGCAGGATCATTGGCGAGCGTGAGTCGCGCTCGCCCCAGCCCCGGTTCAGCGCCTCGGAGAGCTCGGCGAGCGCCAAATTGGCGATCCGCATCGGCACATTGAAGTCGCGGCCGAGCTGGGTGGCGAGGCTCATGTCCTTGTGGGCCAGGCGCAGGGCAAAGGCGGCGGGCTCGTACTTGCCGGGCAGGAACTGATCGATCAACCCGTCGAAGGTGCGCCGCCGGCCGCCTGCGCCGTCGCGTACGGCCTCCCAAAGGGCCAGCGGCTCGACCCCAGCCTTGACGCCGACCGTGAACATTTCGGCGAGTGCGGTCTGGATGCAGTAGCCCGCACCGTTGTGGACTAGCTTGGCGACCGACCCGGCGCCGATCGGCCCGACATAGCGCGCTTTGTCGCCCATCGCGTCGAGCACGCTCTTGTAACGGTTGAAGATCTGCTCGTCGCCGCCGACCCACAACGCGAGCTTACCGGACCGCGCTCCGCGGGGCCCGCCGCTGACCGGTGAATCGAGCATGTACCCGTCGCGCTCGGCAAAGGCGGCGTTGATCTTGCGCACCATTGTCGGCGAGTTGGTCGACAGGTCGAAATAGGCCTTGCCGCGGCTCATGCCGGAGAGCAGGCCATTGTCCCCCAACGCCACCGCCTCGACTTCCGGCGGGCCGGGAAGCGAGGTGAAGACCACCTCTGAAGCTTCGGCGACGGCGCGCGGCGTGTCGGCCCACACCGCACCGGCGGCCAAATAGGGTTCGGCCGCTGCACGACGCAAATCGTGAACGACCAGCTCGTGGCCGGCCTTCTGCAGGTTCGCGGCCATCCCCGAACCCATCATGCCCAACCCGATGAACCCGATCTTCATCTCGCCCTCCCGCAATGATTTTCCGGCGCCGCCCGCGGCTATTTCTTCTCGAACACCTCCTTCGCCACGAGTGCGGCAGTCATCGCCGCCGGCCAGCCTGCATAGAAAGCGAGGTGAGTGATGACCTCGCCGAGCTCGTTCTTGGTGATGCCGTTATCGAGCGCCCGCTGCAAATGGCCGACCAGCTGCTTTTCGCGGCCGAGCGCGATCAGGGTAGCGCAGACGATCAGACTGCGGTCGCGCTTGGAGAGGCCGGGCCGCTCCCAAACTTCGCCGAACAGCACTCTTTCGCTGAGATCGATCAAGCCCGGGACGATGTCGCGGACCTGTTCGCGAGCCGCCGATGGTTGCGATCGAGCCATGGTTGTCCTCCTCTTTTTGGTCCAGCGGTTGCTATCCGCTGTGACCGTAGCACGTGGCCGCTAGAAAGGGCGAGCAAGGAATCCGCGGTCGTCCTGGGCGCGACCGGGTCTTCGATGGCTCGGCGTTCGAGCCGCCTGCCCAATCAGTCGAGGGCGTAGGTAACAGCAGCCGGGTTTGCTCTGATCGCGGCGGTCGAACTCTGCGCCAGCCGCACGGGTGCTCGTGTGCGGGATCGCCAGATAAAAACCGATGACATCGCGTAATTCCACACCGCCCCGATTGCCGCACCGCCCAGGCCCGCAAGCCACCACGAGCGGTCGGCCTCAAACAGCTGCGAGGCTATTCCGACATTCGCCGCGGCGCCGATGCCGCAAACGGCATAGAACGACAAGAGGCCGGTTACCAGCGCTCCGCCGCACAACCGCTTATCTCGGTAGGTAAAGAGGTTGTTCAGAAAGAAATTGCTGGTCATTGCGACGATAGTCGCGACTGCCTGTCCCGCAGGAAACCCGATGCCGAAGGGATAAACGGCCAGCCAGAGAGTCGCCAAATGCGTCACGACGCCAAGGCCGCCGATCATCGTAAACAACAAAAAACGGACAGGGATGATGTGCCCGCTGAGCTTGTCGAGCAGCAGTGTGAGATATTCCCACGCGACCAACGCGTCCTGCTTGCTCTCGCCGGCGACGCGGCGGCGGAAATGGAACGGCAGCTCGGCGAATGCGAGCGGCCGGGGCGACGATGCAAAGATATCGAGCAGGATCTTGAACCCCTGTCCCGACAATTCCCGCATCGCTGCGCCAAAG
>DATNKF010000193.1:0-14552 GCA_035603555.1 Allostellaceae bacterium | reverse complement strand
CGGGGCGGACATCAAGGAACTGATGGGGCGCAGCCTCGTCGAGCAGCGCGCCGGCGCCGCGCTGGGCCAGGCGGTGCTGGCCAAGCTCGATCAGTTGCCGATGCCGTCGATCGCGCTGATCAACGGCTATGCCTTCGGCGGCGGTCTCGAACTGGCGCTCGCCTGCACGTTCCGCCTCGCCTCCAGCACTGCGAGCCTCGGCCTGCCCGAGATCAAGCTCGGCTTGATCCCGGGCTATGGCGGGACGCAACGCCTGCCGCGGCTGATCGGCGAGGCGCGGGCGCTGGACATGATCCTGACCGGACGCGCCGTCGCTGCCGAGGAGGCCGAGCGAATCGGTCTGGTCAACCGTCTCGTCGACGGCGATTTGATAGAAGCGGGCATTAGTTTCGCGCGCGAGATGACGAGCTACAGCCGGGTGGCACTCGGTTTCGCGCGCGACGCCGTCCGTCGTGGTCTGGCGGCCTCGCTGCGCGAGGGCCTCGAAATCGAAGCCGACCTCAACAGCCTAGCCTTTCAGACCGCGGACGCGGTCGAGGGGATGACCGCCTTCCTCGAAAAGCGCAAGCCGGTGTTCCGCGATAGCTAGGTGGTTGCTGCCGTCAAGGGAGCGCTCTCATCGCATCGTGCGCCGTCCGCGCGCGGCATACGCGCTTCCGAACCCTCATCGTGCATAAGGTCCAGCGCCATCAGGATCTCGTCGTAGTAATGCCCGCGCTGCTTCAGCGAGTTTTTCTCGACCCCGTATTCGACAAAGCCGAGACTGGCGTAGAGCCCCCGCGCTCTTTCGTTGTCGCTGACGACGGAGAGTTGGATCAGCTCGACATGATGACGGGCATGATCGATGACGGCTTCGATCAGTTGCCGCCCGATTCCGGCAGTTCTCGCATCGGGCCGCACATACATGCCCCAGAGCAGACCCTTGTGCTTTTCCTTCTCGCTCTCACGTCTTGCAAATCCGGCTATTCCCAGGAGCTCCGACGAGCGGAATGCGCCGAACACCCGAGTGTTGCTGAGCCGGTCGCAGAACCAAGCCAGAGGCTCGGCGCTCTCTCGCTCGAAGGTGCTGCCAAAGGCTTCGGGACTATTCTTGAGCGCGGCCAGCCGGAGGTCCCGGTAGGCGATGGCATCGGCCGATGTCAGCCGGCGGATCTTAATGCAAGCGGCGTTCACGTACGTCTCTTCCCTATCGACCGGTAGTCGCGACGGAAGCGGAATCGTACTACCGGCGAATGGCAATTTTATGATCGCCAACCGAGAAGAGCCCGCGATATAGGTTGGCTCCGTCACCCAGCGGCGCCGTGCCGAATTCCGAGAATCTCACCGACCCGTTCGGCCGCCTTGAGGCCGGAGCCGGTCAGCACCACGACGGTCGTCTGATCCGGCCGGATCGTGCCATCGCCCAGAAGCCGCGTCAGCGCCGCAGCGGCGGTCGCGGCAGTGGGTTCGACAAATAGCCCGCGCCGGCCGAGTGCTGTAAGCGCCGGCGCGATCTCCTCTTCACCGACGGCAACGACGCTTCCGTTTGAACGGCGCACCGCAAGCAATACCTCGGCGATTCGCACCGGCCTCGGCGTGGCGATCCCGTCGGCGATGGTTGGCAGCGCCGCGAATTCCACGAACCGATCCTCGCCCGCCTCCCAGGCGGCAGCGAACGCCGCGCAATTCGCAGCCTGGACGGCAAAGAGCCGCGGTCGTGCGGTAATCTCGCCGCTCCTTTCGAGCTCGTCGAAGCCGCGCTCGAGGCCCAGGATGTTGCTGCCGTAGCCGGTGGGCACGAGGATGTTGTCGGGTACGCGAAAGCCGAGTTGCTCCCACAGCTCGAAGGCGAGGGTCTTGGTGCCCTCGATAAAGTACGGATGCCAATTGTGGCTGGCGTAAAAGCTTTCGCCCGAGGCGGTGAGCGCTGCTTCGCTGACCGCTTGCCGCGAACCGGGAATTGCTCGGACATCGGCCCCTGTTACGGCGATCTGCACCAGCTTGCCGGGCGGTGCCGCTGCAGGAACGTAGATGCGGCAGGGAATGCCGGAGGCGGCAGCATAAGTCGCGATCGAAGCACCGGCGTTCCCGGATGAGTCCTCGTGGATCGGCCCGACCCCGACCTCGATCAGGTGGTTGATCATGACCGCAGCGCCGCGGTCCTTGAACGAGCCGGTCGGCATCTGCGATTCGAGCTTGAAGAAGACCCCCGCCCCGCACCAGTCGCGCAAGACGAGCGGTGTCCAGCCCTCGCCGAGCGATGTGCACGGCGGCCCGCGCAACGCGAGCGCCGCAGCGTAGCGCCACAACGATGCTTCGTCGACGACGATCTCGCCGCGCCCCAGGCCGCATCCGGGAGTCAGGTTGAGGTGACTGCCGCATGCGCACCGCCACAGCGGGCGATCGGCAGTCCAGATGCGCCCGCAGCCGGGGCAGACATAGGTCGCAATCGCGCTCATGGCCACGCCAGGGCTCCTCCGTGGGTGGGAGATAGGGTCAGCCGATCCCGATCGTCGGCCATAATGGCAAGTCGGCCGATTCGCGTCAGCAGCCTCTTCCACTTGCCTGAGCGCCGCTGTCGAGTAGTGTCGACCCGCAGCCAAGAAGGAGAGCGGCGTGGCGCAGGCGAAGGTGATCGACGGCAAGGCCGTCGCTGCCAAGATCCGCGACGATGTCGCGGAAGCCGCGACGCGGCTGCGCAACGAGAAGACCCTGACCCCCGGCCTCGCCACGGTCCTCGTCGGGAGCGATCCGTCGAGCAAAGCCTATGTACGAGGGAAGGGCCGGGCTTGCCTTGACGCGGGATTTGCCTCGTTCGAGCTAGTTCTGCCAGCCGAAACCCCGGAAGCCGCGCTGATCGCCGAGGTCGAGAAGCTCAATGGCGATGACCGGGTCGATGGAATACTCGTCCAGCTGCCGCTGCCGCGGCACGTAAATGCCTGCCGCGTCATTGCCGCCATCGACCCCGCCAAGGATGTCGACGGCCTTCACCCGCTCAATGTCGGGCGGCTGTGGTCCGGCCTTCCGGGTCTGGTGCCGTGCACGCCGCAAGGGTGCCTCGCCTTGCTACGCACGGTGCATAACGATCTGTCGGGCACCGAGGTGGTGGTCTTGGGTCGATCAAATCTTGTCGGAAAACCGTTGGCAGCCCTGCTTCTCGCGTCGGATTGCACAGTCACGATGGTCCACTCGAAGAGCCGCGATGCGTCTGCGATTTGCCGCCGCGCTGACATCCTTGTCGCTGCGGTCGGACGCCCACAGTTTGTTAAGGCTGAATGGATCAGACCCGGCGCCACCGTGATCGATGTCGGCACCAGCTCGGTTGCGCTGCCGGAGGGTGGCAGCCGTGTCGTCGGGGACGTTGATTTCCAGGCGGCATGCGGCATCGCTGGCGCGATCACGCCAGTTCCGGGCGGGGTGGGACCGACGACGATCGCTTACCTGCTGCGCAACACCCTGCTCGCCGCTTGCCGGCGGCGTGGTCTTCCCGAACCCCTCTTGTGAGCTCCGATGCGCTCGACGGCGACACAGGGCCCCCTAGGCACTACTCAATGCCCCATGGCGCGTCCACCTGGCTGGTGGGACCGTTGGGGTGCCTGGTAGCTTACTCTCTGGTTGCTGCAACGCCTTGAGGAACGATTCGCGCCAAACGTGGACGTCGTGCTCCTGCAGCCACGACATCATGGCCTCCCAGCGGGCGCGCCGCTCCTCAACCGGCATCCCGAGCGCTTGATCGAGTGCATCGACGATCTGGTCGACGTCAAACGGGTTGATAATCAGTGCCGTGTCCAACTCACGTGCTGCGCCGGCAAAGCGCGACAAGATCAACACGCCCGGATCTTCGGGATCTTGGCTCGCCACGAACTCCTTGGCGACGAGATTCATGCCGTCACGCAAAGGCGTCACCAGGGCCACCCGGCTCGCCCGATAGAAGCCGAACAGCGTCTCCTGCCGGAAGCGGCGATTGACGTATCTCAGCGGCAGCTGGTCGGGCTCGGCGAAGCGGCCGTTGATACGGCCGATCCGGGCATCGAGCTCGGCGCGAATTTGCCGGTATTCGGGTACATCCTCGCGTGATGGCGGCGCGATCTGCAGCACCACGATCCCACGACGATGTTGCGGGCGGGTCTCAAGCAGCCGCTCTACCGCGTCGAGGCGGTGAACCAGACCTTTGGTATAGTCGAGGCGGTCGACGCCGATGATGAGACGACGGCCCGAGACACTGTCGCGCAACCGCGTCGCTTGGCGAGTGCGGGCCGCGCGTACTGCTCGCGCAGCGACGACCGGAGGATCGATGCTGATCGGAAACCGCGCCGCGCGGACGCTGGTCCCGTAGGCCCGGATCGTCCCGTCGTCGCCCGCCTGTCCGCCGGCTTCCCGCTCGGCATAGTCCTGGAACGCCTGCAAGTCGTTCCCGGTCTGAAAGCCGACCAGGTCATAGGCAAAGAGCGAGCGTACGAGGGCTTCATGCACCGGGAGCGTCGTCAACACCTCGGGCGCTGGAAAGGGAATGTGCAGGAAAAAGCCCAGTGGGTTGTCGACGCCCAGCCGGCGCAAGGCGGCACCCATCGGGATCATGTGATAGTCGTGGACCCACACAAGATCATCGGGCTGGAGAACCGCGGCGAGGCGCTCGGCAAACATTTCGTTGACCCGGCCGTAGGTCGCCCACTGTTCCCTGCCGTACTCGGCGAGGTTGACCCGGTAATGGAAGACGGGCCACAGAACACGGTTGGCGAACTCGAGGTAGTAACCGTTGTAATCGGACCGCTCGAGGTCGACCAGCGCCTGTACGAGGTTGCCGTCGCGCTGTAGACGCGTCGGCCCCGGCGGCTCGTCCACGATCTCGCCGCTCCAGCCGAACCACACCACATCGCGCCGATCGAGCGCCGCCAACAGCGCTGTGGCTAATCCGCCATCATTGGCATTGAGTGATGAGCCGACACGATTTGACGCTATGACCAACCGTCCCACACGGACCTCCTGCGAATGATTAATGCCGGGTTACGGTCTGGCCGTCCAGTCCTTCGATACGCGCGGGGTTCGCTTTGCGGCACCCTGACGTTGATGGCGGAACGGCTCTACCTGTAGGAGAAGGACCCGCTTCGCCCTTCGGCGAGGAGGAGGCGTTGTGGCCGCAACGCGAGGACGGTCGTGCCACGCGACCAGCCGCGCATCAATGCGGTCATAAGGCATCGCCTCCTTGCATCAAGGGGTGAACGCACGCGGCACCGCGACAGTTCACCGATGCTGTGACAAAATTTGAGCCGGCTGTGGCATCTGCACAGAACGTGCGTTTGGCTGAACTGAACGACAAGGGACAGCAACGGTCTCCAAAGCAGGGAGGAGGTCGGGTCCGCCTGGGAACCAATATTCGGTTGCTTTTGTTTTCCGGCTGATGACCAACTTGATGAGGCGATGGCCATGATTGTGAAGACCGCGACGAGCCTCGCGTTTGCAGCCGCTTGCGTGCTGACGGTTTCGACCCTACCGGCTCACGCGCAATATGCGAGCCCCACGGTGGTGACTAACGGTCCCCAAACCGACTCTGGCGATGTATCGCCCTCCGGGTCGGCGCGGCAGAACGTAATCGAGAGCCAACGTTACGAACGGCTGCTCCAGACCAACACCGGTTTCCGGCAGGCCCGGATGCGGAAGGAGTGCGGGCCGATCACCGATCCGCAGCTCCATGCCGACTGTATTGCGAGCTTCAATCAGGGTGAGGCGAACGTCGGCTCATCGATGCCGCAGCGGGGCTACAACAGCGATTCCGGACGCTGAATCACCCGTCACGGGGCGGAGGCCACCCGATGCGGGCGGCTTCCGCTCCTTCGGGCGTGCCTGCGTTATAAGGGAGTCAGCACCTCGACTCCCGTTGGCGAGGCCACGACGACGACCGAGGTGCGCCCGACGAACAGCCCGCTTTCCACCGTTCCGACAGTCTTCGCGATGCGTTGCTCGATGCTACTCGGATCGGTGAGCGGCCCGAACCTGCAATCGAGGATGTAGTTGCCGCAATCGGTGACATAGGGCTGTTCCCCGCTTGTGTAGCGCCGTTGGGGGGTGCAACCGAGCTTGGCGAGTGCAACAGCCGTGACCTGCCACCCGAATTTGGTGACCTCGACCGGCACTGGTGTGTGTTCGCCGAGCCGCTCGACCAGCTTCTCCTGATCGACCACTATGATCAGCCGGTTGCTCGCTGCAGCGACGATCTTTTCGCGGAGCAGCGCGCCACCCAGACCCTTGATCAAATCGAGTGTGCCTAAGGCTACTTCATCGGCGCCGTCGATGGTGAGATCGAGCCGCTGGTGCTCGGCGAACGTTGCGATCGGAATCCCCAGCCGGCGTGCCTGAGCGGCGGTGCGCTCGGAGGTCGGGATACCGACCACCTGGAGCCCGTCGGCGACGCGGGCGGCGAGCCCTTCGACGACAAAGGCCGCGGTCGACCCGGTCCCGAGCCCGACGACCATGCCGTCTTCGACTTCCTCGATCGCGCGCAGCGCCGCTGCGCGTTTCAACTCATTACGATCGATGCTCATGGAGTCTGCCGCGCTGCGGCGTCGACGAACCAGGTCAAAGTGCCCGCCGGGCGCACCCGTGCCGCGGGAAGCGCGCGGTCGCCCACGAGTGCGCGGGCAAGCATTTCCCGCTTGTCGGACCCGGCGACGAGAAAGGCTGTGTGGCGGCTGCTTTCGAGCGCGGGATAAGTCAAGGTGATGCGAGCTTCGGGCTTGGTGCCGACGACTTCTGCGACCCAACGACGCCGCTCGTCGAGCACGCTGGTTCCGGGAAACAGCGAGGCGGTGTGGCCGTCGGGCCCTAAGCCCAGCAGTTGCACGTCAAAAATCGGCTGCGCAGGATCGAGCGCATCGCTTCCGTAATACGATTTGAGTGCACGTTCGTAGGCGTCGGCCGCGTCACTGGGCTTGCCTATTGTTTCGATGGCGTGGATGTTTTGCGCCGGAACCGGTGCGCGCGACAGCATTGCCGCCCGCACCATTCGGTAGTTGCTGTCCTCGTGCTCCCACGGGACAAAGCGTTCGTCGCCCCAAAACCAATGAACTCTGTCCCACGGCATCACCTCGCGATACGGACTCTCGGCGAGCAGCCGGTAGAGGCGGCGGGGGGTCGAGCCGCCGGACAGACACACCGCAAAGCGGCCTTGGCTGTTCCTGGCGAGGGCGGTAATCCACGCCGCTGCCCGTTGTGCCAAGGCTTCCGGATCAGTCGCGACTTCGACTTCTGGGAACGGTCTCGACATCTCCCGCTCTCGATTAGGATCGGCTACACGCCGAGTTGCGGATCGCGGCGATAGCCGCCGCATAATCCGGCGCATGGAATACGTGAGAACCGGCGACGATGGCGGTCGCGCCGGCATCGCGTACTTGCCAGGCATTGGCACCGCTCAAGCCGCCATCGACCTCGATCACCGGATCGAGCCCGCGGTCGTCGCATATGCGCCGCAGCGCCCGGATCTTCGGCAGCATTTCCGGCAAGAATTGCTGCCCGCCAAAGCCGGGATTGACGGTCATGATCAGGACGACTCCACAAAGATCCAGCACGTACTCGATCAGCGACAGAGGCGTTGCCGGGTTCAGCACCACCCCAGCCGTCTTTCCGAGATCGCGGATGCTCGCCAGGGTTCGGTGCAGATGGATGGTCGAGCTCGGCTCGCAATGGACGAGCAGGTGGTCGGCGCCTGCCCGAGCGAAGTCCTCGATGTAGCGTTCGGGCTCGACGATCATCAGATGCACGTCGACGGGCTTCGCGGTCGCCTTGCGCACCGCTTCGACGACAACCGGGCCGATCGTGATGTTCGGTACAAAGCGCCCGTCCATCACATCGACATGGATCCAATCGGCTCCCGCCTCGTCAACCGCGCGGACCTCATCGGCGAGCCTGCCGAAATCGGCCGACAGGATCGAAGGGGCTACAATGATCGGGCGGGTCATTGGATCGAACGGGTCGCCGATCACGCGATCGGGCGCCATTGGCGGCCGCTGCGCCACAGCAGATTGTCGGCCGCCTCCGGCCCAGCGCTCCCCGCAGGGTAGATTTCGAGCGGCACCGTCTTGTCATTTTGCCATAGATCGAGAACCGGCTGCACAACTGCCCATCCGGCTTCGACCCCGTCGGCCCGGTTGAACAGCATCGCGTCGCCGATCATGCAGTCATAGACGAGCGTCTCATAGCCGGTGGTCGGCTCGGTGTTGAAATAATCCTTGTAGGAGAAATTCATCCGCACCCCGCCGAGGGAAATCTCCGGGCCCGGGATCTTTGCGCTGAACTGCAACGATGCACCCTCGTCGGGCTGGATCTGCAGAGCCAGAACATTGGGGGTCAAGATGTCGACCGGCGTGTTGCGAAACAGCGCAAACGGTGCCTGCTTGAACTGAATGGCGATCTCGGTCGTCCGCCGCGTCATTCTCTTGCCGGTGCGCAGATAAAACGGCACGCCCGCCCAGCGCCAGTTATCGATGGCGAGCTGCATCGCGACATAGGTCTCGGTCGTGCTGTCAGGAGCCACGCCAGGCTCCTCCCGGTATCCCGGCACGGGGTTACCGTTGATAATACCGGGGCCGTACTGACCGCGGACGACATTCCGGCGCACCTCCGCATCATCGAGCGGGTGCACGGCCTCGAGCACCTTATGTTTTTCGGTGCGCACCGCATCCGCCGCGAAGGAGTTTGGCGGCCCCATCGCAATCAGGCTGAGAAGCTGAAAGACATGGTTCGGAACCATGTCGCGCAAGGCACCCGTCGCCTCGTAAAAGCGGGCGCGGCGCTCGACACCAACGGTTTCGGCGACCGAGATCTGCACATGATCGATATGATCGCGGTTCCACATCGGCTCGAAGATGCCGTTGGCAAAGCGCAGCACCATAATGTTCTGGACCGTCTCTTTGCCGAGGAAGTGGTCCATCCGATAGATCTGGGATTCCGACAACACCCGCAGGATCTGAGCATTCAGCGCGCGGGCTGAGGCGAGATCGCTGCCGAATGGCTTTTCGATAATGACGCGTCTGAAACCGTTATCTTTCTCCTTCGTAAGGCCGGCGACGCCGAGCTGCTCGACGATCGTGCCGAATAACTGGCTGGCGACGGCAAGATAAAACACCGCATTGCCACCGGTCTGGTGCAGCGCGGCTGTCTTTTCGAGGGTTTGGTGAAGCCGTGCATAGGTGTCGGGCTCGGTCAGGTCGCCAGCGAAATGGGTTATCCGGCTCGCGATAAACTCCCAGGCCTGCGAGTCGAACGGCTCGGTCGTGGGTCCCGAAGCGGTATCCGAGACAAAGCTCCTGATCCCCTCGGCCAAATAATCTCGATAGGCATCAATCGGCTTTGGCGTGCGGTCCACGGCAATTATCGCAAATTTGTCTGACAGCAGTTTATCCTTGGCCAGATTATAGATAGCCGGCATCAAGAGACGCTTCGTCAAATCCCCGCCGGCACCGAAAATTACCAAAGTACATGGCGGCGCCTTCGCCGCCCGCTGCTGTACTACCGGGTTTCTTGTCCTCTCCTTCACTGCGACGTCCATGGTTCAGCCTCCTACCGCAGGGCTTCTTCGACTGCTCGGCTGAGCGTGTCGAGCCCCCGTTCGAGGTCGCCTGTTATATGCGCGCGCAGGGCGCGCCGGCCGCGTTCCGCAAGAACCTCCAAATCGCCGCGCGCCTGCGCCGCCTTGACAATGCCAAACGTGTAGGAGTGACCGGGCACCGGCAGGTCCTCGGCGTCATCGCAGGTGATTTGCAAGAAAACCCCGCTGTTCGGCCCGCCCTTGTAGGCCTGGCCTGTCGAATGCTGGAATCGCGGGCCGAAGCCGACGCAGGTCGCCGCCTTGGTCCGGTCACGGATCATGTTGCGGAGCCGCTGCATCGCGGCGATATGGTCGGGGCTGCGCTCGATGTAAGCCAGCAGGGCCGTGTAGTCACCGGCCCCGATCCGCCCGAGATGCGCCTTCAGAACCGCCGCGAGACTCGTCGCCTGCGGCGTCAGCGCCGCTTGGTTGCGCGGGTCGGCGAACAGCTTGATCCCCTCTCCCTCGAAAAAGGCGCGCTCCTCGGGTAATGCCCCGGTCTCTTCATAGGCTGTGGTGAGGTCGCGGGCCTTGACCTTGGCTGCCTCGACATCGGGCTGGTCAAACGGGTTAATCCCGATGATCGAGCCCGCGACCGCCGTCGCCATCTCCCAGCGGAAGAACTCCTGCCCGAGCTGCATCGGATCGGAAATCGCGATCCGCACGACCGGCTGCCCCGCCGCTTCGAGCGCTGCAATCGCCCGCTCCTGCTCGGGCTCTTGGTCGGAAGCGAGCCGCAGATAGGCAAAGACCCGATCGTTACCGTATACCGCCGGAGCGCCCAGTGGCTCGGCATCGACCGGAACGATCCCCTTGCCGAGCTTGCCGGTAGACTCGGCCAAAAGCTGCTCAAGCCAGGCGCCAAAATCGGCGATGCCCTTCGAGGCGATAATCGTCACCTTGTCGCGCCCACGGCGCTGGCTGCAGCCCAAAATTGCGCCGAGGATCACACCCGGGTTCTCCACCGGCGGTGCGCTCGCGGCGCAGGACCGCACCATCTCGGCAGCACTCTCGAGGAACGCGCGCGGATCGATGCCGATCGCTGCTGCCGGTACCATGCCGAAATTGGACAGAACCGAGTAGCGGCCGCCGATGCTCGGTTCGCCGTGGAAGACGTGACGAAATCCCTCGGTCAGCGCCATCTTTTCGAGCGATGAGCCCGGGTCGGTAATCGCTACGAAACGTTTGGGCGCCTCTGCCGGGCCGACCGCCTGTTTGGCGCGCTCGTAGAAATAATCTTTGAAGATATTGGGTTCGAGCGTGCTGCCGGATTTGCTCGATACCATGAAGAGGGTTCGCGCGAGATCGATATCGGCTTCGAAGTGGCGGATTTGCGCCGGGTCAGTCGAGTCGAGCACGTGGAGCTTCGGGTAACCGGGTTTTGAGCCGAACGTTTCGCCAAAGACCTCCGGACCGAGGCTCGAACCTCCCATGCCGAGCAGCAAAACATCCTTGAACCCGGCCTGCTTGACTTCATCGGCAAAGTCCTGGAGATGCGCGACGCCCTTCAGCTGCTGGTCGACGATGCCGAGCCAGCCGAGCCATTTCGCCTCATCCTGCTCGGTCCACAGCGAGGCGTCAGCATCCCACAGCCGCCTGACTTTGCCTTCCTTGCGCCAATCCTCGAGCGCGGCCTGAACATCCCTCTCCAATTCGGCGGGCAATTTGTAGCTCATCGCGTTCAGCTTGCTACCGAGCACCGTGCGACGCTTTTTCTGCACCGCGGCGTAGAGCTGGTCGGCTGCATCGGCGAAAAGCCGCACTCCATCTTCGACAAGTCTTGCCGTCACCGCATCAATCGAAATACCGGCAACCGGCAGCGCATCCATCACCGCCTTCGCGCCGGCGACGTCCTCCTCAAGGCTGGGGCGCGGGTTGCCGTGGTCACGATAGGCGTCCATCGTCGCCGGCGGCATCGTGTTGACCGTGTCGGGCCCAATCAGCTCGTCGACATAGAGAACATCGCTGTAGTCCTTGTTCTTCGTCCCGGTGCTTGCCCACAGGAGCCGCTGGGTTTGTGCGCCTTGCTGGGCAAGACGCTGCCAGCGCTCGTCAGAGTAAATCTGCTTGTAGCGCTCGTAGGCGAGCTTGGCATTGGCGATCGCGACTTTGCCCTTGAGGCTCCGCAGCCGCGCCTTCTCTGCCGGATCGGCGGTGGCCGCGATCTTCTTGTCGAGCTCATCGTCGACGAGAGTGTCGATGCGGCTGACGAAGAAGCTGGCGACACTTGCGACCTTGTGCGGGTCGCCGCCCTTCTTGGCGAAGGCTTCGAGCCCCGAAATATAGGCCTCGGCGACCTCGGCATAGACCTGCTGGGAGAACAACAGGGTCACGTTTACGTTGATACCCTCGCCGATCAGGGTGCGGATCGCGGTGAGGCCCGGTTTGGTGCCGGGCACCTTGACCATCAGGTTTCGGCGGTTGACCTCACGCCACAACCTGCGGGCTTCCTCGATGGTCTCGTGCGTGTTCATCGCCAGATAAGGCGAGACTTCGAGGCTGATGAAACCGTCGCGCCGCTGGGTCTGCTCGTAGACTGAATTCAGCGTATCGGCGCCTTCCTGGATGTCGCGAACTGCGAGGTCTTCGAACAGCGCGCCCGGATCGAGATCGCCTGATGCTTCGGCTTGCGCGATCAGCGAGTCGTAATCGTCGCCATGGCCGATGGCCTTTTCGAAGATCGACGGGTTCGAGGTGACGCCGCGTAGGCCATCTTCGGCGATCAGTTTGGCTAGCCCGCCACTCTTCAGCAGATCGCGGCTGACAAAGTCGAGCCAAACTGATTGTCCGTATTCATTAAGCATGCGCAATGGATTGGCCATGAATCAATGCTCCTTGCGCGCCAGCTGCTGCTTGGCAGCGGCGTAGACGTTGTCGCCGGTGAACCCGAATTTGACCAGCAATTCCTTTAGCGGCGCCGAAGCCCCGAAGGTCTTCATGCCGATGATCGTACCGCGCAACCCCGTGTAGCGCTCCCAACCGAGGGTCGAGGCCTGCTCGACTGCGACGCGCCGCGTGACATCGGGGGGCAGTACGGCCGCGCGGTAGTCATCGTCCTGTCGTTCGAACAGTTCCCATGACGGCATACTGACCACTCTCACCGCTATTCCTTCACGGGTTAGTCTCTCATAGACATCGATGCAGAGTCCCACCTCGCTGCCCGTACCCATCAGGATGACCTCCGGCTTGCCGTTCGGCGCATCGGCGAGAACGTAGGCGCCACGCTGGACACCGCTCGCTGGCGCGTAGCGCGTGCGGTCGAGGGTCGGCAGGTTCTGCCGGCTGAGGATCAGGCAGGCCGGCTCATGTTTCAGCCCGAGAACCACCCGCCAGGCCTCGGCCACCTCGTTGGCGTCCGCCGGCCTCAACACGATCAGCCCGGGGATGCCGCGCAATCCCACCAGCTGTTCGACCGGCTGATGGGTCGGTCCATCTTCACCGACCCCGATCGAGTCATGGGTGAAGATATAGAGGACGGGAAGCTCCATGATCGCGCTGAGCCGGATCGGCGGTTTCATGTAATCGGAGAAGATCAGGAAGCCCGAGCCGAACGGCCGCAATTTCGACAACGAGAGGCCGTTGCAGATCGACCCCATCGCGTGCTCGCGCACCCCGAAATGAAAATTGCGGCCGCCATAATCGTCGGCCTCGAAATCGCCGGCCTCCTCGAAAGTCAGCCGGGTCTTCGTCGAAGGGGCGAGGTCGGCGGCACCGCCGAGCAGCCACGGCAGACGCGGCGCAATCGCATTCAACACTTGAGCCGACGAGTCGCGGCTGGCGATCCCCTTCGGATCGGCGGGGAATACTGGAATGTTCCTGCCCCACTCCTCGGGGAGATCGCGCCGCTGCATGCGCTCACACTGATCGGCGAGCTCCGGATAGGCGCTGCGGTAGCGCTCGAACAGCGCCCCCCATTCCGCCCGGAGCTTTTTGCCGTGGGCGCCGAACTTCCCGGCAAAGTGGTCATACACGCCCTCCGGCACGAGAAATTTGGCATCCTCGGGCCAGCCGTAGGACCGTTTGGCCAGCTTGACCTCTTCCTCGCCCAGAGGCTCGCCGTGCGCGCCGGAGGTGTCCTGCTTGTGCGGCGCGCCATAGCCGATATGGCTCTCGACGATGATTAGGCTCGGCCGGTCGTCGATGCGTTTGGCGATCGCGATCGCGTCAGCGATCCGTTCGCGATCGTTGGCGTCGCTGACCCGCTGCACGTGCCAGCGATAGGCCAGAAACCGCCCGGCGACTTCCTCGGTAAACGCGAGCGCCGTATTACCCTCGATCGTGATGTGATTGCTGTCGTAAATCCAGCAGAGATTATCGAGCTGCAAATGGCCGGCCAGCGACGCGGCCTCGCTGCCCACCCCCTCCATCATGCAGCCGTCGCCGCACAGCGCGAAGATGTCGTAATCGAAGAGAGTGAAACCCGGTTTGTTGAAGTGCCGCGCCAGCCAATTGGCCGCGATCGCCATGCCGACGCTGGTGGCGATCCCCTGGCCGAGTGGTCCCGTCGTCGTCTCGACACCCGAGGTCAGGTGGTATTCGGGATGACCCGGACACTTGCTGTCAAGCTGGCGAAAGCGCTTCAGATCGTCGAGCGAGACCGAAGGTGTCCCGAGCCGCTCGTACTTTTCGTTCACTGATTTGACGCCGGTCACATGCAGCATCGAATAGAGCAGGGTCGAGGCATGGCCGGAGGACAACACGAACCGGTCGCGGTTCGGCCAGATCGGATCATCGGGATCGAAACGAAGGAAGTCCTGCCACAGGGTGTAGACTACCGGCGCCATCGCCATCGGCGTTCCTGGATGGCCCGATTTGGCTTGCTGAACCGCGTCGATGCACAAGGTACGGATGGTGTTGACGCAGACTTCGTCGATCGAGCCGGTGGGCGCCATCAAATCGTCCCTCTCAGATTTGACCGAAATCACTGCGCGATTGCGCCGATGGGAAGAGAACGCCGACGATCCGCCCCATGATCAATTCAATCGGCTGATCG
>DATNKF010000192.1:0-3391 GCA_035603555.1 Allostellaceae bacterium | reverse complement strand
CAGAAGTACTGCGCGCATCCCGACGGGGCCGGCGCGCACCACCTCGATTCGCAGCAGCGCGACTATCTCTTCCGCAGGCTGCGCGAGACAGTGCTACCCAACCTGCAGCTTCTGCAGTCCGCCTGCCGTCGTGCACAGATCGAAATCGTCTACGCGACCGTCGAGAACATGACCTGGGACGGCCGCGACCGCAGCCTCGACTACAAGATTTCGGGCATCGACGTGCCGCGCGCATCGTGGGACGCGCAGGTGCTCGACGAAATCGCCCCCGCGGAAGACGAGATGATCTTCCGCAAGACCTCGAGCAGCGTCTTCATCTCGACCAATATCGATTATGTCTTGCGCAATCTCGAAGTGCGCTCGCTGATCCTCGCCGGAATGATGACCGACCAGTGCGTCGAGAGTGCGGTGCGCGACGCCTGCGATCTCGGCTACCTCGTGACTCTGGTCACCGACGCCTGCGTCACCGACAGCGCCGAGCGCCACGAGCAATCGCTCCTCGGCATCCGCGGCTATTGCCGCCAGCGCACCACCGACGCGATGCTGGCCGAGGTTGCAGCGCTCGGCGGTCGGAGTTGATCTGGCGCATGGCCGCTATTCGTCGGGAAAACCCAAGCGGCGCAGACCGGCGTACAGCGTCGGTTCGGTCAGTTTGATGAACTGGGGGTCAGTGATCCAAGGCATCTGAGCATGCCATTGCGTCAGTGAATTGACCCCCGGTTTGAGCCGCATTGACTCGGCGAGAGCGCTCTTCGCACCATCGAGATCGCCTTTGAAACCTAAGGCCCCAGCGAGGATCAGGTGAAGCCACCAGAATCGAGGATTTGCCGCGCGCGCTTGCCGGAGGAGGTCGATCCCCTGGTCAACACGGCCGAGGAGGAGGTGGGCTTGACCCAATATCGCATATGGCCTGGCGATGTTTGGGTCCCGGGGGTTGAGCCGGATCGCCTTCTCGATGTGAGGAATGCTCGCCTCTGGTCGGCCAAGGAACATCAGTGTCTGGCCAAGCCGGAAAAATGAGCGCGCGTGATTGCGGTCAAGCGTTATCGTCGTCTCGAACTCCATCCGCGCTTCGGCCAATCGGTTTTGAACGCGGCGGAGCATTCCGAAGGCGTAATGCGCGCTTGGGCGGTTTGTGTCGCTTTCGAGCGATTCCAGGAGCAGCCGCTCGGCAAACGCCTCGTCTTCATGCTGAGCGCCGCTCCATCCTTCGGCCATTTTCCGGACCAAGATCGAGGCGAGACCGATCCTCGCATCGATCGAGCGGGGGTCCGCCTGAAGCGCTCGCTCAAAGGCCCTATGGGCCTCTTCCACAGTGCCAATAGACAACGGCCGATAATACCAAGCCCATCCGCGCATTATAAGGTCGCGGGAATCGAGGTCGACGACCCTTTCCTGTTCGATTCGGCGGCCTGCCGCCTCTACCAGCTCGAGATTCAATGACTGGGCGAGGCGGGCGGTGATCTCGTCCTGAGCCTGTGCGAGATTGGCGCGGTCAGTGTCGAACCGATCCGCCCAAAGGTGCGCACCGGTTTCAGCGTCGATCAGCTGTACGTTTGCTCGCACCTGGTCGCCGGCTCGCCGAACGCTCCCCTCCAGAACATACCGGACGCCGAGATCGCGGCCGACCCGCTTCACGTCGACCGATTTGCCCTTGTAGGTGAACGCAGTGTTCCGGGCGATCACGAAGCTTCCAGAAATACGCGAGAGGTCGGTCGTCAGATCGTCGGTGATGCCGTCGGCGAAATATTCCTGGTCCGGGTCATTCGAAAGGTTCGCAAGGGGCAGGACGACTATCGACAGACGAGGTGTGTCGCGCCGCGCACCAGCAGATTGGCGCCTCGACCTTGGCCGCGGCACCGCCGTGACCGCGGGCAATGCCGCCACGACGGCCGCGCCGAGGGCGTAGGCGCGCACCGGACGTGCGATGTTCTTGACGATCTGCTCGCCCATGTCGTCGAAAGCGTAGGAGAGCTTGTCGCGGATCTGGTCGCGCACCACTCCCGAGATGCAGATGCCGCCCGGCTCGGCCAAGGCTTCCAGCCGCGCCGCGACGTTCACCCCGTCGCCGAAAATGTCGTCGCCATCGGCGATGATGTCGCCGAGATTGATACCGACGCGGAACCTGATGCGCCGGTCTTCGGCCATTTCGGTTTCGCGATCCACCATCGCCCGCTGGATCTCGGCGGCGCAGCGCACCGCGTCGACCACGCTCGAAAATTCCACCAGCATGCCGTCGCCGGTGGTCTTCACAATGCGGCCGTGATGCCCCTTGATCTTCGGATCGACGACCCCCCCACGATGCGATTTGAGCCGTTCGAGTGTCCCTTCCTCATCCCCTCCCATCAGACGCGAATAGCCCGCCACATCGGCGGCGAGGATCGCAGCGAGACGGCGGGTCGCGGGCATCGACGAGGAGCCCCCTGAGGGTGCGGGAATACCTTTCAGCAGAATACATCATTAAGCCGCATAGATCGACGCAACATGGCCGGACCCAACCAAGCGGTCGTGCTGAAGCGTTATTCGCTTTATTGACAACAAATGACTGCTGCGTTATCATTGCATGCAGATGGATCTCGTCGCCGCGACGCTCAAACTATTTTCCGCGGCAACGGCTCTTCGCGACCACACTGCATCCTTACAGAACAGCGAGAAACAGCGATAGAACAGCGGCCCGCCTCGCTGTTCTTTCGTTCGCCAAACCAGCGCAAGGCCAGGATTTCCGCGGGGAACGCGATCTCGGTGGCTGATTATTTGCTGGAAAAACAGCAAAAACAGCGAGAATTGCCATTGATCCAATGACATCACTCACCGGCTAGCGCCGGCCGAAGAGGCGCTCGATGTCGGCGAGGTCGAGCGCGACATAAGTCGGGCGGCCGTGATTGCACTGGCCGCTGTTGGGGGTGGCCTCCATCTGGCGTAAGAGGGCATCCATCTCGCTGGGCGACAGGCGGCGTCCGGCGCGCACGCTGGTGTGGCAGGCGAGCGTGCCGCACACCGTTTCGATGCGCTCCTTCAACGCCAAGGCATCGCCCCACTCGGCGAGCTCGTCGGCGAGGTCGCGCACCAGGGCGCCGACATCGAGCCCCGGCAACAACGCCGGGACCTCGCGGACAACCACCGCGCCGGGTCCAAACGGCTCGAGAACGAGCCCGAATTCGGCGAGCTCCGCGGCGCGTGCGGCGAGCCTTGCGGCACCGGTCTCGCCGAGCTCAACGATTTCGGGCAACAGGAGAGTCTGGCGCGCCACGCCCTGCGCGGCCAGCGCCTCCTTCATACGTTCGTAAACCAGCCGCTCATGCGCCGCATGCTGATCGACGAGGACAATCCCGGTCGGGGTCTCCGCCAAAATGTAGGTCCGGTGCAGCTGCGCTCGTGCCGAGCCGAGGGG
>DATNKF010000191.1:0-2264 GCA_035603555.1 Allostellaceae bacterium | reverse complement strand
CAGCTTTACCCTGGCACTAATGCACAAGGATGTGCGGCTGGCGACCAAGCTCGGCAGTGACAGCGCGACGCCAATGGTATTGGCCAATGTCGTGCGCGAGCTGTTTCAGACGGTGATCAACGAGCACGGCGCCGACAAGGACACGCAAACCCTGGTCAAATTGTTCGAGCGCAACGCCGGCGTCGCCATCGCCCCGCGCGGCTGAGAGCAGGAGGAAGCCAATGACGAACTTTGTGCTGATCCACGGGGCTAATCAGGGCGGCTGGATCTGGCAGCCGACGGCGACGCGCTTGAGAGCCGCCGGTCACCTCGTCCATACCCCCTCGCTCGACGGCTGCGCCGAGCGCCGTCATTCTCTCAGACCGGGCATTACGACGGCGACGCACGCCACCGAGATCGCCGAGCTGATGTTTTACGAGGATCTGCGCGATGTCGTGCTCGCCGGCACCAGCGCCGGCGGCATGGTGTTGTGCCGGGCGGCGGAATTGGCGCGTGAGCGGATCGCCCGCCTCGTCTTTGTCGACGCATTGGCGCTATTTGACGGGGAGCGCATCGGCCAAATCGTCAATCGCACCACCACGCGCGTCACGACGGCACTCGCCGTCGGGCCGTCGCGCGAGGATGCAGAGAGCCGCATGTTCGCCGCTCTCGATCCGGCATTGCGCGAGTGGGCGCTCGCTCGCTACACGCCGCACCCGATCGCCGCGATGGAGGAGCCGGTCGAGCTGAAGAGCTTTTGGAGCCAGACCTGGCCGACGACCGTGATCCGCTGCCGCCGCAGCGCCAACCCGCCCGAGGCACACCAGCGCCGCACCGCCGAGAAGCTCAACGGCAAATACCTCGAGCTCGACGCCGGCCACTACCCGATGCTGACCGACCCCGACGCGCTGGCGCCGCTGCTGATGAGCGCGTGAAGCCCGTCGCAGTCGACCCCCTTGCTGCTTCCCCCTCGCCCCGCTTGCGGGCAGAGGGCCGGGGTGAGGGGCGGCCGCGCCCGTGCACAGCATCCGCAAGTCGGAGAAGAAGTGCATGCCCCTCACCCGGAAGCCGCAATACGCGGCCTCCGACCTCTCCCCGCAAGCGGGGCGAGGTGATTGGGAGCAGACTCAGCCCATTCCCGCGGCGGAGGCCGGCTCGATTTCGTACGTGACGCGAACTTCGCCGGGTTGGCGGAACGGATACTTGTCCTTGCCGAGGTATTTCTTGGCCAATGAGTCGATATGCGCGTCGGCACCCTCTTCCTGCACCCGGCGGACGCGGCCGCGGATCTGCAGATAGCGGTAGGGCTCGTCGGGATCCATGATGGCGAGCGCCACCGGCGACCCGACTTTCAGGTTGCGCGCCTTGACCCGCCCCTTGGCCGTGTTGAAGCGGATGGCGCCATCCGTGTAATCGATCCAGACCGGGGTCACCTGCGGCGACCCGTCCGGCATCACTGTTGCCAGATTGGCGAAGGCCTTCTTCTGCTGCAGGAGGTCGAGATATTTGTCGGGGATCGCCACCATTTTCCGGAGTTCCTTTTCGAGCCCTGCACCGCCCAGCGGCGGCGTCCCGTCGCTAACGCGGAAGAGCGGACGGCGTTCCCGCGCTCTCCTCCCAGCGTCGCATCAGCGTGTTCGAGGGCCGCGTCTCGTCGATGAGTTTTTTCGCGGTCTCGCTGCCGGCGACCGGCAGCCCCGCCGGATCGAGCAGCCCAATCTGCACCAGCACGCTCGCCTGATCCCAGTAGATGTGCTCGTGACAGAGCTTGTCGCCGCGGAAATTGACGATCGCGACTGTCGGCACCTCGACATACTTACCGGTCGGCGGCACACCCGGGAGCATCCAGTCGATCTCGACATCGTGGGTGAAACAGACCAGCATCTCGTCGACGAGACGGTCCGCACCAATCGTGCGCGAGATCGGCACCAGCTTGATGTCGGCCGGGCATTTCGGAATGAAGTGATGCGCATAGAAGCGGGCGAGCTCGTGCCCGCCGACGCCGCCGGTCATCACCGGGATGTGGTTGACATAGGGCTCGGGCACCATTGTCTGCATTGTCGCCGCTACATCGCGGGTGCCGAATTCGTAGAGGGTGTGCTTGTCCCAGAGCGCTTCGAGGTCGTAATGCGGCCCCATGGACATGCGCAACAGCGCGATCGACCGCGAATGTGCGAGGCCGGCGGCCGGCTTGTCGTAATTCGCGCTCGCCGGCCGATCGAACCCGCGGGCGACCTCGGGATAGACGTAGATCCCAACGTCGGATCGGCCGTCAAAAGCAGCTC
>DATNKF010000190.1:0-4261 GCA_035603555.1 Allostellaceae bacterium | reverse complement strand
CGAGTCGACTGATACCGCGCAGGCGCGAACCTCGAGCCCGGCCGGCGGGCGTTGCCACTCCTCGTTGACCCGGTAGGTATACTTGCCGCTGCCGACGATCGGATCCATGTGTCTTCTCCCTCTGTTCTATGTCGTTACTGGAGCTGCTGCCTCAGCTTGGCCAGGCGGTCGAGGATCGGCAGGACCTCGTCGGCCTTGGCCGGCGGGACCGGAAAGTTCACCCGAGCCACGCCGAGATCGCGATAGCGCTTCAGCACATCCGCGTCCTCGGGAGCGCCGCCCAGGGTCACCGGCAGTGCTGCCGGATCGCGGCCGGCCTCTTCGGCCATTTTGCGGAAACGCGGCAGATAGTCGAGCGGATCGCCGTAGCGGGTACCGCCGGCGATCGGGAACCAGCCGTCGCCATAGCGGATGGCACGGCGTGCCGCCCACGGAAAGGCGCCGCCGACGAGAACCGGCGGGCGCGGCTTCCGCACCGGCTTGGGCCAGGTCATCATCGGCGGGAAATCGACGATGTCGCCGTGGTACTCCGGCTTCTCCTTGGTCCAGATCTCGGTCATCGCCTCGATCTGCTCGCGCATCCGCTTAAAGCGTGTCTCGTAGATGGTGCCGTGGTCTTCCATCTCCTCGGCATTCCAGCCGCCGCCAATGCCGAACAGAAATCGCCCGCCCGAGATCTGGTCGATCGAGGCAACCTGCTTGGCGGTCTGGATCGTGTCGCGCTGGATCACGAGGCACACGCCGGTGCCGACTTTGAGGCGCGTGGTCGCCGCCGCTGCCGCGGCCAGTGTAACAAAGGGGTCCATGACATCGTAGTAGCGCTTGGCGAGCTCGCCGCCGCCCGGTGCCGGCGTGCGTCGCGAGGCCGGGATGTGCGAATGCTCTGCCGCCCAGAGTGCGTCGAAGCCCCGCTCCTCGAGCGCCACCGCCAGCTCGGCCGGCGAAATCGAATAATCGGTGAAGAAGATGGACGCGCCGAATTCCATGAGTTTCATCCCCGCCGTCGTGTTCGGATTACGATGCTACGCCGCCGCACGCGGCGAATAAAGGGCGGCCATTACGCAATGTTAACGTCCTGACATCAGAATTCTCGACGGCACCAGCCGGCTTGTGGAGGAGAGATCTTTGATGAGGGTGGTGAGTTCGAGTTTCGTTGGTGTGATCTTGGCGGTCCTCACGAGCACCGGCGCGATGGCGCAATCCTATTATGATGACCAGGCTTGCCGGCAATATGCCGACCAGCAGATCGCCCCGCTGCGTGACCAAGTGAATTCCCAGGCTTTCGGCAGCGCTCTTCTGGGTGCAGGCGTCGGAGCTGCTATCGGCGGTGCCGTCGGCGGCGGCCGCGGCGCCGGTGTCGGCGCGGCCTCGGGCGCGATCGTCGGCGGCAGCGCCGGTGCTGCCAATGCCCAGGGCGCGTCGGCATACCTGCAGCAGCAGTACAACGCCTATTACGCACAGTGTATGGCCGCCCGCAGACCCCCGCCACCGCCCTATTACGCGCCGCCGGGGTACCCGCCGGCCCCAGGTTACGGCTACCCGCCGCCGCGTTAGTACCAGAACTCAACTCGTTGTCATTCCGGGGCGCGGGTGAAGCCCGCGCGCCCGGAACCCATGACCACGGACCATGAGCACTATGGATTGGCCGGGTGTTCATAGGTTCAGGCGCCTGGCCCGTTGGGGCATCCCGGAATGACCTCCTTCGTGTGAGGGCATTGCCCTGAGACCCTGGGACCCCCCTTTCCACCGCGGTGAGGAGAGAATAGGCGGCAGCCGAATTCCTCCATGAACTGCTAAATTCCGCGGATGGAAGCTGCCCCGCTCAATACCTCCTTCTACAAGGAGGCGCTGATCGTCCTCGGCGCCGCCGGCATCGTCATCCCGCTGTTCCACCGCCTGCACGTCAGCTCGGTGCTCGGGTTCATGCTGGTTGGCGTCGCAGTCGGCCCCTTCGGGCTCGCCTCGCTCACCCCGTATCTGTCCTGGCTCTCGGCAATCACCATCAGCGAGCCCGAATCGATCGAGCCGATCGCGCAGCTCGGCGTCGTGCTGCTGTTGTTCATGATCGGCCTGGAACTGTCGTTCGAGCGCCTCAGGGTGATGCGCCGGCTGGTGTTCGGCCTCGGCTCTTTGCAGGTCGTGCTCTGCGCCGCAGTGCTGGCGGGTACGGCCGTCCCACTTGGATACAGCGGGATCAGCGCCGCGGTGATCGGCCTGGCGCTGGCAATGTCTTCCACCGCGGTGGTGATCCAGGTGCTGTCGGAGGAGCAGCGGCTCAACACCGCCGCCGGGCGCTCGAGCTTCGCCATCCTGTTGTTTCAGGATCTGGCCGTGGTGCCGGTGCTGCTGGTGCTCGCGGCACTCGGCCCCACCGACCATGCCGGCAGTGCCGCCGACTTCGGCCTTGCCGTCGGGCAGGCACTGCTGGCGATCGCTGCGATCGTTGCCCTCGGCCGCCTGGTGCTGCGCCCGCTGTTCCGCAGCGTGGCGCGCACCCGCAGCCCGGAATTGTTTGTCGCGGCATGTCTGCTGGTGGTGATCGCCACCGGCCTCGCCACCGCCGCCGCCGGTCTCTCGATGGCGCTCGGCGCGCTGATCGGTGGGCTGCTGTTGGCCGGCACCGAATACCGCCGCCAAGTCGAGGTCACGATCGAGCCGTTCAAGGGCCTCTTCGTCGGCGTGTTCCTGATCTCGGTCGGCATGAGCCTCGACATCCGCACAGCGGGCGCCGACCCGTTGCTCGTCTTCGGCGCCGCCGGCGGCATGGTGTTGCTGAAACTGCTGATCATCGCCCCGCTGACGCGGGCCTTCGGCTTGAGCTGGGCGAATGGCCTGCGCACCGGCCTGCTGCTCGGCCCCGGCGGCGAGTTCGCCTTCGTCATCGTGTCGGTGGCGATGGGCGAGCACCTAGTGGCGCCGAATACCGCCAGCGTGGTGCTGTTCGTCACCGCCCTGACGATGGCGACAATACCGCTGCTGTCACGGCTGGGCGAGCGGCTCGCGCCGCGCCTCACCGCCAAGACGCCGGTCGATCCGAGGATCCTGGTGCCGGAGTTTTCAGACACGCCCTCGCGGGTGATCCTCGCAGGGTTCGGCCGGGTCGGCCAGACGGTAGCGTCGATGCTCGATGTGCACGAGGTGTCGTATGTCGCAATCGACCGCGACCCCGATCGCGTGGCGCGCCAGCGGGCGGGCGGCGCGCCGGTCTATTTCGGCGACATGACGCAGATCGAGCTGTTGCGGCGCTTGCACCTGGACACTGCGCGTGCCCTGGTCGTGACGCTCGACGATCCGGCCGCGGCCGACGAACTCGTCGCCGGCGCGCGGGCCGAACGGGCGGACCTGCTGATTGTCGCGCGGGCTCGCGATGCCGGTCATGCGGCGCATCTCTATCGCACCGGCGCCTCCCACGCTGTGCCCGAGACGATCGAGGCGAGCCTGCAACTCTCCGAGGCGGTGCTGGTGGACATCGGCGTGCCGATGGGGCCGGTGATCGCCTCGATCCACGACAAGCGCGACGAGCTGCAGGCGGCGATCAAGGCGATGGCGCCGGATGCCGAGGTGCGGATGCTCGGGCGCAGCCGGGCGCGTAAGGTAGGGTAATCGGATCCAGACCCGACCCTTAGGCTGGATCAACCGCTCTCGCCGAGCGGCAAGGCTGCGGATGACCCGCACCTAAGCCTCAGAAAAGGGTAGTGTCGCATGCCTCTGAGACGTTCGCCGAGTAATGACTCGCCCGCGGGCGGTCCGCCCGGAGCCCGTCGGCGCACAGTGACGCGCCGGCTGATTCTCGCCGTCGTCCTTGGGATCGCGCCATTCGGCCCATCCGCCTTGCCGGCCGAGGCCAATTATGCCGCCGAGCGCGCCGAGATGATGCGCGTCATCGAGCAATATGCGCGTCAGCCAGGATCCGCTCTGACCGGGGGTCGCATGGCGCCGGAGGTGCTCGGCGCAATGGGCACCGTGCCTCGCCATGAATTCGTTCCCGAGCGCCTCAGAGCTGAGGCCTACGCCGATCGCCCGCTGCCGATCGGCTTTGGCCAGACGATCTCGCAGCCGTTCATCGTCGCGATCATGACCGATCTGCTGCACGTCGGAAAAAACGATGTCGTGCTCGAGATCGGCACCGGGTCCGGCTATCAGGCGGCGGTGCTCGCCCATCTCGTCCGCCGCGTTTACACGATCGAAATCATCCCCGCTCTGGCGGAGGCCGCGGCCGACCGGCTGCGCCGCCTCGGCTACGTCAACGTCGAGACGCGGG
>DATNKF010000189.1:0-4610 GCA_035603555.1 Allostellaceae bacterium | reverse complement strand
CCCTGCCTCCGCCCCGCCCGCGCGGGACCGGTCTCGCCAACGTGGAGATCCTTGTGGCGACCCTGGAGCAGCTAACCGACCGGGTGCGGCTGATCGGTAACTAACTTACCCGCATCCGCTCGTCAGCGCGAATTCCCTCGCTTTTGATCCATTCGCCATCCTTAGGCCAAAGTCGTGCTGTACAACGCATCGATACTGCTGGGAGGAGAAGCGGCGGTAGGGTCTGTTCGGCGCCGCGCCAACGCACGCAACGAACGGCGAGGTGCCGTATTTTGCCCTCCCTGCTCGCTCCCTCAGAAGTCGTTTTTCGCTCCCTGCTCAAGGCAGAAAATTCGTCGCTCCAGGGTGGGTAAGAGATTGATAGGTATGGATTATTGGCTTTGTCCCGGACCCTCTCACGCCGCCGATCCGATTTTCTCCCTGTTCTCAGGGAGATTTGGCGGGCCTTACCCGCAGCCGGCGACGGCGCGGCGGGCCATCACGCCGACGAGATGGGCGCGGTATTCCGCGCTGGCGTGGATGTCGGAGTTGAGCCCGTCCTGCGGGATCGTGATGTCCTTGATCGCATCCGCGGTGAAGGAGCGCGCCAATGCCGCCTCCATCTCGGGCACGCGGAAGACGCAGGCGCCGGCACCGGTGACCGCGACGCGCACACCAGCCGGCGTGCGGGCGACGAAAACGCCGACGATCGCGTAGCGCGAAGCCGGGTTCTTGAATTTCTGATAGCAGGCGGCCTGCGGCTTGAGCAGCCTGACCGCGGTGACGATCTCGGTGCGGTCGAGCGCGGTCTCGAACATGCCGGTGAAGAAATCGTCGGCCGCGATCTGGCGTCGCGTCGTCTGCACCGCGCCGCCGAGCCCGACGACCGCGGCCGGATAGTCCGCCGCCGGGTCGTTGTTGCTGATCGAGCCGCCGATCGTGCCGCGGTTGCGCACCGCCGGGTCGCCGATCATGTGGGCGAGTGCCGCAAGAGCCGGGATCGCCTGTTTGACGAGCGGCGAGCGCTCGACCTCGGCATGCCGGGTCATCGCCCCGATGACCAGCGCGTCGCCGGCATCGGTGATGCCGCGCAACGATGGGATCGCCACGAGATCGATGAGATCGGAGGGCTTGGCGAGGCGAAACTTCAGGGTTGGGACGAGGGTCATCCCGCCGGCGACGAGCTTGGCCTCCTCGTCGGCGCCGAGCAGGTTGGCAACCTCGTCGAGGCTAGTCGGCTGGTGATAGTTGAATTCGTACATCGGGCTCTCCCTATTCGGCGGCGAGCGGGGTGCGGTGTTGCTGGATCAGGCGCCAGAGCTTCTCGGGGGTGGCCGGCATGTCGAGATGGTGGACCCCGAGCGGCCGCAACGCATCGACGAGGGCGTTGGTGATCGCCGCCGGCGCGCCGATCGCCCCCGCCTCGCCGCAGCCTTTGACCCCGAGCGGGTTGTGCGTACAAAGGGTCACGTTGGTCGACAGTGTGAAGGCCGGCAGATCGTCGGCGCGCGGCATCGCGTAATCGTTGTAGGAGCCTGTCAACAGCTGGCCGCTCGCCTTGTCATAGACGCAGCCCTCGAGCAAGGCTTGGCCGATCCCCTGGGCGAGCCCGCCATGGACTTGCCCCTCGACGATCAACGGGTTGATGATTCGCCCGAAATCGTCGCTCGCGGTGAAGTTGACGACCGCGACCTGGCCGGTCTCGAGGTCGATTTCGACCTCGGCGATGTGCGCGCCCGACGGGAAGGTGAAGTTCTTCGGGTCATAGAACGCGGTCTCGTCGAGGCCGGGCTCGAGCTCGTCGTGTGGGAAGTTGTGCGGTACATAGGCGGTCAGTGCCACTTCGCCCAAGGTCTTCGACCGGTCAGTGCCGGCAACGGTGAACTTGCCGTCCTCGAACTCGACATCGGCCTCGGCGGCTTCGAGCAGGTGTGCGGCGATCTTGCGGCCCTTGGCGATTACCTTGTCCATCGCCTTGACGATCGCGGTGCCCCCGACGGCGAGCGAGCGCGACCCGTAGGTCCCCATTCCGTAGGGGATCTTGGCGGTGTCGCCGTGGACAATTTCGATGCTCTCCATCGGGATGCCCAGCGTGTCGGCGACGATCTGCGAGAATGTCGTCTCGTGCCCTTGGCCGTGGCTGTGCGATCCGGTCAGCACCGAGACGCTGCCGGTCGGATGGACGCGCACCGCAGCGCTCTCGAAGAGGCCGGCGCGGGCGCCGAGCGAGCCGACGACCGCCGAGGGCGCGATGCCGCAGGCCTCGATGTAGGTGGCGATGCCGATCCCACGCAATTTGCCGCGGGCCAACGCGTCCCGGCGGCGGGCCTCGAAACCTTGATAATCGGCCGCCTTCAGCGCCAGCTCCAACGTCGCCCCGTAATCGCCGCTGTCGTATTGCAATGCGACCGGCGTCTGGTAGGGGAAAGCCGTCGCCGGAATGAAGTTGCGGCGGCGCAGTTCGGCCGGGTCGATGCCGATCTCGTCGGCCGCGAGGTCGACAATCCGCTCGAGCAGAAAGGTCGCCTCGGGGCGGCCCGCGCCACGATAGGCGTCAACCGGCACGGTGTGGGTGAAGACCGCTTTGGTTTCGACATAGATCGCCGGGGTCGTGTAGGTGCCGGCAAGCAAGGTGCCGTAGAGATAAGTCGGGATGCACGGGGCAAAGGTCGACAGATAGGCCCCCATATTGGCGATCGTCGAAACCTTGAGGGCAAGAAACATCGCCTCTCCGTCGAGGGCGAGCTCGACATGAGTGACGTGGTCGCGCCCATGCGCATCGGACATGAAGCTCTCGGAGCGCTCGGCCGTCCACTTGACCGGCCGGTTCACCTTGCCGGCGGCCCAGGTCACGATCGCCTCTTCGGCATAGTGGTAGATCTTCGACCCGAAGCCGCCGCCGACATCCGGGGCGACGACCCGCAGTCGCGCCTCGGGGATGTGCAGCACGAAGGCGCCCATTAAGAGCCGGATCACGTGCGGGTTCTGGCTCGTCGTGTAGAGGGTGTATTCGCCGGTCGCACGGTTGAACTCGCCGATCGCCGCGCGCGGCTCCATCGCGTTGGGGACGAGGCGGTTGTTGGTCAGATCGAGCTTGACCACCCGCGCGGCCTTGCCGATCGCCGCGTCGACGGCGGCGAGATCACCGAGGTGCCAGTCGTAGCAGAGATTTCCCGGGGCCTCGTCGCGTACTTGCGGTGCCCCCGGCTTCAACGCCTCGACCGGGTCGACGACTGCCGGCTCTTCGACGTAGTCGACGCTTACCAGCTCGCCCGCGTCGCGCGCTTGCGCCAGAGTATCGGCGATGACGACTGCGACCGGATCGCCGACATGCCGCACACTGTCGATGGCGAGCACCGGGTGCGGGGGCTCCGCCATCGGCGAGCCGTCCTTCGAATGGATCTGCCAGCCGCACGGCAGACCGCCGACGCCATCGGCCGCCATGTCCTTGCCGGTGTAGACGGCGACGACCCCGGGTGCCGCCTGGGCCGTCGCGGTATCGATCTCGGTGATCCGCGCACGCGCATGCGGGCTGCGCAGGATGTAGGCGTAGAGTTGGCCCGGACGGTTGATGTCGTCGGTGTAGGTACCCCGTCCGATCAAAAAGCGGTAATCCTCACGCCGCCGGACCGGCGTTCCGATCGTGGCCACGGCCCTACTCCGCGGCCACCCCATGGACGTTGGGCGGGGCCTCGCCGCGCATGACCGCCGCTCCCTCGGCGATCGCCAGCACGATGTTGTGGTAGCCGGTGCAGCGGCAGAGATTTCCCTCGAGATATACGCGGATCTCGCGCTCGGTCGGGTTGGGGTTGTTCTTAACGAGGTCGAGCGCGCTCATGACCATGCCGGGGGTGCAGAAGCCGCATTGCAGCGCGTGGTTGTTGCGGAACGCCTCCTGCATCGGGTGCAAGGTGTCGCCGGTGGCGACACCTTCGATCGTCAGCACCGAATGGCCGTCGGCCTGGACCGCGAGCAGCGTGCAGGCCTTGACCGCCTCGCCATCGACATGGACGACACAAGCGCCGCACTGGCTGGTGTCGCAGCCGACATGGGTGCCGGTGAGGCCGAGCTGCTCGCGCAGCAGCTGCACCAGCAGGGTGCGGCCCTCGACCGTCGCCGAGACCGGCTTGCCGTTCACGGTGAGGCTCACCGTCTTTTGCATCCCACACCTCCCTGGATCGAGCATACCGGCCGCCACGGGACGGCCTCAGCGGGCCGGAGTTTCATGCCGGCTCCACTTCGGGTCAAGGCGTTACCGCAGTCGGCGCGTGCTAATGCCCGGTGAAAAAATACAGCATCAATATGACGATTACTGCCAGGCCAGTGACCCACACCGCCGGCGGCAGCCTGATGCCGGCGGGGTTCGGCACGGCTGCGGACGGCGGGGTTTGGATCGCGACTCGCTCGGTTTCGGCTGCGGCGGCGGCCGCCGCGGGCTCGCCCGGGGCGCGTTCGGCCGCTGCCGCCTGCGGCTGTTCCGGAGCCACGGCGGCGGCGAAGCGCCCGAAGAAATCGTTCGCCATCTTGCGCGCCACCCCGTCGATCAGCCGCGAGCCGACTTGCGCGAGCTTGCCGCCGACCTGCGCCTGAACCTCATAATGTAGCACCGTCGCCCCGCCATCCTCGGCGAG
>DATNKF010000188.1:0-4745 GCA_035603555.1 Allostellaceae bacterium | reverse complement strand
GTGCAGCCGGTCGCGCCAGGTATTGGGAAAGCGCAAACGCGCAGCCAGCGCTAAGGCACCTTCGCCGTCGACCTCGACGAGGGCGGCGAGCCGACGCAGCTGATCGGGCTCCGGCTCGATCGCGATCATTTGCCGCAAGCGCTCGATGTGGCGCGCCTCGGGCAGCACCACCGCGAGCACCCCGTCTTCCTGCATCATCCGCAATGCTGCGATCGGGTCCTGGGTCTCGAGCAGCTTGACGAGCTCTTGGGAAACGCGCTCGCCTGAAAGGGTCGGCAATAAGTGAGCTGCGGCGCGGCAGGCCGCCCGCGCCTCGGGATCGCCGACGCCGGCTCCGAAACGCGCCTCGAAGCGGTAATAGCGCAAGAGCCTCAGCACGTCCTCGGCGATCCGGGTCGCAGGATCGCCGACGAAGCGGACCCGGCGGGCTTGTAGATCGGCAAAGCCGCCGACCGGATCGTGGATGGTCCCGTCAGGAGCGAGAAAGATCGCGTTGATAGTGAAGTCACGCCGCACCGCGTCGGCCGCCCAATCAGCATCGAAGGCGACCCGGGCGCGGCGCCCGTAGGTCTCGACATCGCGACGCAACGTCGTGATCTCGAAATGCCGCGGCGGCACAACCGCAGTGACCGTTCCGTGGGCGAGCCCCGTAGGTACGACCTTGATGCCGCTCTTCTCCAACAGCTCGATGATCCGCTCGGGTGGCGCGGGGGTGGCGATGTCGATGTCGACGATGGGCCGGCCCAAGAGCGCGTCGCGAACCGAGCCGCCGACAAACCGGGCCTCGACGCCTCCCGACGAAAGTGCGGCCACCACGGCGCGCGTCGCCGGCTCGACCATCCACGGCTGCGGGGCGATCCGGGGCGGGCACCGATTGACAAACTCGACCATATGTGCTATTTTAGCAATATATCAATTCGGATTTCAACGATCGATTGTCGCGGACCTGACCGCATTACGGGATTTCAACTTTAAAGGGAATCCCCGCTGCAGATCCGCTGCAGGTGCAGCGGGCCGTTATTTCTGAGACACGCATAAGTAGCGGGTGCGGAAGTTGCCCCTCACCCAATCCTCTCCCGCGACCGGGCGAGGGAAAGGTTGGGGGCAAAGCGGGGGAGCAGATCTCGTGCGTGAGGGCCGTGGTCATCAACGAGGTTTCGGTTCGATATGTCCCGGGACGATGTGACCATTCTGCCAGCGGGGCGGGACATAGACACCCTCCTCCGGCGCGCCGAAATGCACCGTGACGACGAACAGGACGATCGCCAACAGCGCCATTCCGGCAGCGGCGAGCCATAGCCACGGCAGCGCCGCCCACTGTGTCGCGCCGTCACGCCGTGCCGGTCGCAGCACGGTCACCCAGACCAGATAGAGCGCCGTCGGCAACAGAAGTGGCAGGACGATCGTGAGGAGGATACGGGGCATTCCCTCCTCAACCGGAGAGCACCTCGGCCAGGTTGACCAGCATCCCCGCTGTCGCCCCCCAGATGTATCGTTTTTCGTAGGGAAGGACAAAAAAGACTCTCGTGCGCTCCTCGAAGACTCGAGTCATCCGCCGATGGTTGTTCGGGTCGATAACGAACGACAGCGGCACCTCGAACACTTCCGATACTTCGAAGGGATCGGGGATGAGCGGAAACGGCACCCTGATGATGCCGACGACAGGGGTGATCTCGAACCCCGTCCCGGTCACGTAAGTGTCAAGCCGGCCGATCACCCTCACATGATCGCGGGTCAGGCCCACCTCCTCCTCGGTCTCGCGCAGCGCCGCCTCGGTCGCATCGCGGTCGCTCGTCTCAATCCGGCCTCCCGGAAACGAGATCTGGCCGGCATGCGCGCTCAAATGCGCGGTGCGTTGGGTCAGCAGCACCGACATGCCGCCGGCGCGGTCGACCAGGGGCACCAGCACCGCCGCCGGCCGCAACTCGGTGCTGGGGGGTGTCCACCCGGGATTGAGGTCGTGGTCGCCGCGCGTCGCCTGCCTCAGAGCCGCTGCCTCGGCCGCGTCCGTCGTGCCGCCAAACCCTCGCCTTCCGGGCTGTCCGAGATGAGCAAAGCGCGCAATCACCCGGTCCCTCGTTGGCGAAGTGGCCATTTCCGGTGCCACTGTCATTCCCAATCCGGCCCGGGTGTGCCCAATACGAAAAACATGCCCCTGCTCCATACCCCGAATTGGGTGGTGTTCTCGACCCGCTCCTCTCTGCCGAGGTCGACGAGCTCGTAGAACACCGGTCGCGCGATTCTCGCCTCGAGGTCGCCGCGCACCAGAATATAGGGTGCCGGCTCACCTTTCGTGGTGGTCTCGACGCGCAGCGGGTGATCCGCTCCCGCGGTCACAATATCGTCCAGATTGGTCCGGAAGATCAGGCGTTGCTCGCGGCCTTGGCCTTTGGCCGTTAGCGCTACGGCGAGGAAGGGAACGTCCTCTACTTCGATCTTCCCGCGCTCGGCCGGGGTAACCAGCCAATAATGGCCGTCCACCTCACGACGCAGGACCGAGGCAAAGAGCTTGACGAGGGGTAGCCGGGCGATCGGAGATCCGCGATAGAACCAAGTACCGTCACGGGCGATCCGCATCTCGAGGTCGCCGCAATCGATTGGGGCACGCCTGACGCCGATTTCGGGTCCAGCCGGCAGGGAATTGCCTGAATCCGCTTTTTGTATCAGGGTCGAATCTACGGCCGTATTTGAAGAGGGATCGGACTTCTTGAACTCCACCGCACCCATCAATCCTTCCTCCGAAGATCTTGTTGCCGAGGTCGAAGCGCTGGGCGGGCGCCTGAGCCTCGTCCGGGAACGTATCGGCGAAATCATTTTCGGTCAGCGGGAAGTGGTGGAGCAAGCCTTGATCACCCTGTTGTGCGGAGGGCACGCGCTGTTGATCGGCGTCCCCGGCCTCGCCAAGACCCGGCTCGTCGAGACGCTCGGCACCATCCTCGGTCTCGACGACAAGCGCATCCAATGCACGCCCGACCTGATGCCGGCAGATATCCTCGGCTCCGAGGTCCTCGAGGAAAGCGAGACCGGCAGACGGTCGTTCCGCTTCATCCCCGGCCCGGTCTTTTGTCAGCTGCTGATGGCGGACGAAATCAACCGGGCGAGCCCGCGCACGCAATCCGCGCTGTTGCAGGCGATGCAGGAGGGCCGCGTCTCGATCGCCGGCCAATACCATCCTTTGCCGCGCCCGTTTCATGTGCTGGCGACCCAGAACCCACTCGAGCAGGAGGGCACCTATCCCCTTCCCGAAGCGCAGCTCGACCGCTTTCTGTTGCAGATCGACGTCGATTATCCCGACCGAGAGGCGGAGCGGCAGATGTTGATTGCGACGACCGGCATCACCGAAGATCGGCCGCGGCCGGCGATGAATGTTGCCGAGCTGATGGCGGCGCAACGCATCGTCCGGCGGATCCCGGTCGGCGAGAGCGTCGTCGACGCGATCCTCTCTCTGGTGCGCTCTGCGCGTCCAGACAGCCCCACCGCCGAGGATTTGGCGCGCTTTGTTTCTTGGGGGCCGGGGCCGCGTGCCAGCCAGGCCTTGACGCTCGCCTGCCGCGCCCGGGCGCTGATCGATGGCCGCTTCAGTCCATCGGTCGACGACGTCTTGGCCCTGGCGCCACCGGTGCTGCGCCACCGCATGGCCGTCAGCTTCGCCGGCCGTGCCGAAGGCGTCACCGTGGCGCGGGTCATCGAGCAGATTTCAGTACCGTTCCGATGAGCCTGTCCGCGTCGAGAGCGTCGTTGTCGAGCCGGGGCCGAGCGTCCCCCGTCGCGCTCCGCGATCGCGCCGAGCAGGCCGCCGCGGTCCTGCCGCCGCTTCTCGTCGCCGCGGAGCGGGTCGCGGTAACGGTTGCACAGGGGGTTCACGGTCGCCGCCGAGTGGGCCAAGGTGAGACATTCTGGCAATTCCGCCAATACCAACCCGGCGACGCTGCCGCGCGCATCGACTGGCGCGAGAGCGCCAAGTCACAGCGGCTCTATGTCCGCGAAACCGAGTGGGAAGCCGCGCAAAGCGTCTGGCTGTGGCGCGACGCCTCCGCCTCCATGGAATATAGCTCGGCGCATTATCTCTCGGGCGCGGAATGGCCGCGAAAACGTGATCGAGCCGAACTCCTGCTCGTCGCTCTGGCGAGCCTCCTTGTCCGCGGCGGCGAGCGTCTGACGCTGCTCGGCAGCGGCATCGCGCCGATGAACGGTCGCGTCGCGCTGACGCGAATCACCGAGCTGATCAGCCGCGATCCGTCCCAGTCCGACAGTTTGCCGGCATTCGAGCCGTTGCCGCGAGCCGGCCAGCTCGTCTTAATCGGTGACTTTCTGTCACCGCTCGACGCAGTCAATGCGGCGATCACCCGCTTTGCCGCCGCCGGGCTCAGGGGCCACATGTTGCAGATCAGCGACCCCGCAGAGGAAGACCTGCCCTTCGATGGACGCATCCGCTTCGAGGGTGCCGAGGAGGCACAGGAGGTGGTCGTCAGCCGTGTCGAGACCATCCGCCATGCTTACTCCGACCGGTTTCGGCGCCATCGGGAGGGTCTTGCCGCAATTGCCGGGACGGTCGGCTGGAGCTTCGGCTCCCACCGTACCGATCGCCCACCGCACCTCGCTTTGCTGGCACTCTACGGCACGCTATCGGCGGACCGCCGGCGGTGAACATGCTTGCCTGTCGGATCTTCCCACCAAAGACGCGCTGACCCGTGCTGGCGCTCGGCTCCCTCGCTGTTGCTTCACCCTGGCTGCTCGTTGCATTG
>DATNKF010000187.1:0-2918 GCA_035603555.1 Allostellaceae bacterium | reverse complement strand
GCCAATACCCCGGTGAAGAATGTGCCCGTCAGTCCCGACCGGCGCGCCAGCCTTCCGCCGGTTCCGGCGAAGCCCGCGCCAAAGGCGGCAACGCCGGAAAGGCTCAGTCCCATCGCAAAAATGATGTAGGCGATTACCGCGACAAAGACCGGCGTCTGCAGCTGAAAGCCCCAGCCGATTGCTTGGCCGCCGGTGCGCAGCGCAAGCAGCCCGCCACCGAGTGCCGCGAAACTCGCGAGCACGCCTGCCGTATAAGCGAGCCCGCTGCCGAGGCGTTCCGAGCGGTGTCCGTGCGCCTGCCGCGTAAGGCTCAACAGCTTCAGAGAGAGGATCGGGAAGACGCAGGGCATGGCGTTGAGAACCACCCCGCCGAGGAAGGCCAGCAGCAATGCCTCCCACCAGGCGAGGCTGTCCTTGGCCGGCAGCGCGGTCAGCGGGTTCGCGCTGATCTCGAACGCGCGCTCGGGGCCATCGCGACCGCGCAGCACCAGAACGCCGTCGAGGGTCGGCGGCACGGCCGCGGCTGCCGCGGCTTTCGGCAACACGATTTCGAGGCCGTCGGCGCGCCGGGTGGCGCGGGTTTCGGCGGCGTGGTCGATCAGCGAGCCGTCGTTTGGAAAGAACATCCCCGTCGCGTCGTGCAGGCCGACGAGGGCGCTTTCCGGAACCCGCAGAAAATACGCATGCGCGTCGGCAAAGAAGCGCGCCTCAAATGGCGCGGCGACCGGCAGCAGCCGGCGCATTTTGGCAAAGAGTGCGGTGGCAGCAGGATCGGCGGCGACAGGCCCTGCTGCCACCGGCATGCTCAGCGACAGCTCGGCGCTGCCGGGAATGCAGATATCGGCGCAGACGAGCCAGGAGGTCTCGCCCGTCAGCCGGGCGGTGCCGCCGGGGACGAGATCCTTTGCGGCGGTGATCGGCACGAGCAGGTCGGCCGATCCGGCATAGCCGTAATTGCCGATGCTGCCTTGGACGAAGCGCTCGGGCACCGGCCAGAGAATGCTTCCTGCCGAAAAGCCGGGCGGGAGGTTCCATTCAATCGCCGTCGGCAACCCGGAATCGCCGGGATTGCGCCAATATATGTGCCAGCCCGGCTTGATCGCGAAATGGACATCGACCCACAGCGTCGCCGCCGAAGCAACCGATGCGGTCTCGGCGACAAGCTCGACCCGGACGAGTTCTTGAGGGTTCGGAGGCTCGATCGCGCGCGCGGTCGATCCCGCGCAAAGCGCAGTCACGAGCGCTATGAGCTGCGCGACCCGGAGGATCGAGGCGCTTCGCATTGCCAGTCCACTATGTTCCTGTCGGCAGCATATCACCTCAAATGAGGCGGCCCGAGTGCGCATCCAAATCATGATTTTGTGAGGCTCCTCGGCGGCGGAGAAGGAAGAGGTATCTGCGCGCATTCGGCGGTGGTAGAGAACAGATCGCTGCGCTATCGTCGCATCTTCGCGTTTGAGTGGAGGAAGCGGCGCCATGAGTGAACCGCGCACGCTTGCCATTGACATCGGCGGCAGCGGGATCAAAGCGGTCCTGCTCGACGATGACGGGAACATGGTGGGGCAGCGGCATCGGGTGCCGACCCCAGCCAAGCCGGTCGCCCCAGCAGATCTCCTGCGCGCCATCAACGAGGCGGCGGCCCCACTCGGCGCCTTCGATCGGGTGTCGGTCGGCTTTCCCGGCTATGTGCGCGACGGACGGGTGCTGACCGCACCCAATCTCGGCACCGACGCGTTGGCCGGATTAGACCTCCAGACAACGCTCGCCCACCATTGGGGTAAGCCCGTTCGTGTCCTCAACGACGCCGACGTTCAAGGCTTTGGCGCGGTCGAGGGGCACGGGTTGGAAATGATGTTGACGCTCGGCACCGGCGCCGGAACGGCGCTCTTCCGCGACGGCGAGATCATGCCGCATCTCGAGTTCGGGCATCACCCGGTGAGCGGGGGCAAGACCTACGACGAATATATCGGCAACTCCGCTCGGGAGAAGAAGGGCAAGAAGGCTTGGAATAAGCGAGTGGCGAAAGTGATCGAGATCCTGCGGGAGGTCGTCCGTTTCGACCACCTTTATATCGGCGGCGGCAACGCCAGGGACATCACCTTCACCCTGCCGCCGGATGTCACGATAGTGCCGAACACCGACGGGTTGACAGGCGGCTTCAGACTGTGGCGCCCCGAGGTCAAAGCGGAGCCGACCGCCGAGCCGCCATCTGTCGAGCCGCCATCCGCCGAGCCGCCATCCGCCGAGCCGAGGGACGCCTCCGAGGCCTCGATCTAGCCTACAGTCTGTTCTCACCTCGCAGTAATGCGACAGTTCGCGGTGCTGGCGGTGCTGCTTCTGGCCGGCTGCGCTCCTCCCCCGAGGCAAGAGCTGCCGCCGGGTCCCACACCCGGTATCACGACGGCGCTGAACGCTCATGTTCCGCCGTTCGCGCGCTGGCCCTATCAGCCGTTCTCGCGGGAGGCGGCCGTGCAGATCGCGCTGCGCGAGTGGCGCGCCTTTGGCCAACAAGTGGTCTTGCCGAATATGGAGCTGCCGGTGGACGAGGAACGGCAGGAAGGACTGTGGCAGCGGGTCGGCGAATATTGGTGGCTTGGCCTCGACCCTAGCTGGCGCCAGCAGAACTGGACCGGTATTCACGACGAAAACGGCCAGATCTTTCCGGAGAGTCAGGACGGCAACTACGCCTGGTCAGCCGCCTTTATCTCCTATGTAATGCGGATCGCCGGGGCGGGAAGCCGCTTTCCCTATTCGGAAACTCATTCCGACTACATCAATGCCGCGCGCCGCCACGGGCTCGGCATCGAGCCCGGCACCGCGCTGACGGCCGAGCGGATGGAAGCCTATGCGCCGCAGCGCGGCGATTTGATTTGCTATTGGCGGGGCCGCCAGCCGGTCACTTACGACGATTTGCCGAC
>DATNKF010000186.1:0-4127 GCA_035603555.1 Allostellaceae bacterium | reverse complement strand
CCTACGATGCCATCGGCGGCGACATCAAGCCCGGCGCGGCGGCGTCGGTGAGTTTCGGCGCGGCCGAAGATCTGGCACTGTTCGACGCCTATTCGCGCGCGGTCATCGGCGCCGTCGACACGGTCGGCCCTGCGGTCCTGCATCTCCAGGTCAGCGGCCTCAAGGACGGCGCTGGGGGCGCCGGCTCCGGCGTCGTCTTCACCCCCGACGCCTATGTGTTGACCAACAGCCACGTCGTCAGCGGCGCGCGCAAGATCGAGGCCACTTTTCCCGATGGGCGCAGCCTCGCGGCGAACCTGGTGGGCGACGACCCCGATACCGATCTCGCCGTCTTGCGCCTCGACGGCGAGACGCCGGCCTTCGCCCGGCTCGGTGATTCGCGGCGGCTGCGGGTCGGCCAGCTCGTCGTCGCCATCGGCAATCCGTTCGGCTTTCAATGCACGGTCACCGCCGGGGTCGTCAGCGCCCTCGGCCGCTCCCTGCGGACCCGTTCGGGGCGGCTGATCGACAGCGTGATCCAGACCGACGCGGCACTCAATCCGGGGAATTCCGGCGGGCCGCTCGTCACTGCCGCGGGCGAGGTCGTCGGCATCAACACCGCGATCATCGGGATGGCGCAGGGCATCTGCTTCTCGATCTCGGCGGCGACGGTCGAGTTCGTCGCCGCGCGGCTGATCCGCGACGGCCGGGTGCGCCGCTGTTATATCGGGGTCGCCGGACAGAACGTGCCGTTGCCGCGGCGGGTCGTGCGCTTCCACGAACTCGCCCGCGAGACCGGCGTGCGCGTCCAGTCGACCGCACCCGACGGGGCGGCGCGTGCGGCCGGGCTGACGAGCGGCGATGTTATCGTCGCGGTCGACGGCATCCCGGTCGGCGATATCGACGAATTGCACCGGCTGATGACCGAGGAGCGGGTCGGCAAGCCCATGCCCGTCACCGTGCTGCGGCTTTCGCAAAAGCTCGAAATCGCCGTCACCCCGCGCGAATCGCCGCCGCGCGCGGTGCCATAAGGTGCGAGAGCAGGGAGCGAAATCGATGTGAAATGCCGCGCTTACCCGTCCTTGCTGCCTCCCTCAGGCGCCGCATTCGCCTCCCTGAGCAGGATTCGACACGGGATCGTAAGTGATTGTCTTTGAACGCCTTATCGGAGACGAGCTGATGCCGGATCGATTTTCCTCCCTGATTGAGGGATACACGAGCCCAGCGGTAGCGCGACGGCCGGCGCCGGGATAAGATTTGCGGCATGCAGCAGCAGATCCGCATCCGCGGCGCGCGGGAGCACAACCTCAAGAACATCGATGTCGACCTGCCGCGCGACAGCCTGGTGGTGATGACCGGGCTGTCGGGGTCGGGCAAATCCTCGCTCGCCTTCGACACGATCTACGCCGAGGGCCAGCGGCGCTATGTCGAGAGCCTGTCGGCCTATGCCCGACAATTCCTCGAGCTGATGCAGAAGCCCGAGGTCGAATCGATCGAGGGCCTGTCGCCGGCGATCTCGATCGAGCAGAAGACCACCTCGCGCAACCCGCGTTCGACGGTCGGCACGGTGACCGAGATTTACGACTATATGCGCCTCCTTTGGGCGCGGGTCGGCATACCCTACTCGCCGGCGACCGGGCTGCCGATCGTCAGCCAGACCGTCTCGCAGATGGTCGACCGCGTGCTGGCGATGCCGCAGGGGACAAGGCTCTACCTGCTTGCCCCGATTGTCCGCGGGCGCAAGGGCGAATACCGCAAGGAGTTGGCCGAGCTGCAAAGGCGCGGCTTTCAGCGGGTCAAGATCGACGGCAAGATGTTCGAGCTCGATGAAGTGCGCGGGCTCAACAAGAACCTCAAGCACGACATCGAGATCGTCGTCGATCGCATCATTGTCGACGGCGATCTCGGCAACCGCCTCGCCGATTCGTTCGAGACGGCACTCGAGCTCGCGGACGGGATCGCGCTCACCGAAAACGCCGATGGCGGCGAGCAGACCATCTTCTCGGCGAAATTCGCCTGCCCGGTCTCCGGGTTTACGATCCCGGAGATCGAGCCGCGCCTCTTCTCGTTCAATAACCCGTTTGGCGCGTGCCCGGCCTGCGACGGGCTCGGCACCAAGCTCTATTTCGACCCCGATCTGGTCGTGCACGACATCAGGCGCAGCCTCGCCGAGGGTGCAGTCAGCCCGTGGTCGCATTCGAGCTCGCAGTACTACACGCAGACCCTGGAGAGCATCGCGCGGCACTTCCGCCAGAGCATGCACACGCCGTGGCACGATTTGCCGGAAAAGATGCGGCGCACGATCCTCTCCGGCTCGGCCGGCGAGCCGATCAAGATGACCTATGATGACGGGCTGCGGAAATACACGACCGACCGGCCGTTCGAAGGCGTGTTGCCGAATATGGAGCGGCGTTTTCGCGAGACCGACAGCGCCTGGGTCAAGGAGGAGCTCGGCCGCTACCAGAGTGCCAAGACCTGCGAGGTGTGCGGCGGCGATCGGCTGAAGCCCGAGGCGCTCGCCGTCAAGATCGCCGGCAAGCACATCAGCGAGGTCGCCGCGCTGTCAATCGCCGAGGCCGGCGTCTGGTTCTCCGGCATCGACGCACAGCTGACGCCGAGCCAGCGGGAGATCGCCGAGCGCATCCTCAAGGAGATCAACGAGCGCCTCGGCTTTCTGAGGAATGTCGGGCTCGAATACCTGACGTTATCGCGGGCTTCCGGAACGCTCTCCGGCGGCGAGAGTCAGCGCATCCGGCTGGCCTCGCAGATCGGCTCGGGGCTGACCGGAGTGCTCTATGTCCTCGACGAGCCCTCGATCGGGCTGCATCAGCGCGACAACGGGCGCCTCCTGGGGACCTTGAAGCGGCTGCGCGACCTCGGCAACACGGTTATCGTCGTCGAGCACGACGAAGAGGCGATCCGCACCGCCGATTGGGTCATCGATATGGGACCGGGTGCCGGGGTCCATGGCGGGCACGTCGTCGCCGAGGGCACCCCTGAAGCGATCATGGCGAGCCCCGACAGCATCACCGGCCAGTATCTCGTCGGGATGCGCCAGATCCCGGTGCCGCAGATCCGCCGCATCGGCCACCCGGGGCAGATCCTCCGCGTCCTCGACGCCCGCGGCAACAATCTTAAAGGCATCACCGCCGAGATCCCGCTCGGCACCTTTTGCTGCGTCACCGGCGTCTCGGGCGGCGGCAAATCGACCCTGATCGTCGAGACGCTCTACAAGGCGCTCGCCAAACGCCTCAACAACGCCCGCGAGCAGCCGGCGCCGTTGGGTGGGCTCGAGGGGGTCGAGTTTCTCGACAAGATCGTCGATATCGACCAGTCGCCGATCGGCCGCACGCCGCGCTCCAACCCGGCGACCTATACCGGCTGCTTCACGCCGATCCGCGACTGGTTCGCGGGGCTCCCCGAGGCCAAGTCACGCGGCTATCTGCCCGGCCGCTTCTCGTTCAACGTCAAGGGCGGGCGCTGCGAGGCCTGCCAGGGCGACGGCGTGATCAAGATCGAGATGCACTTCCTGCCCGACGTCTATGTCCAGTGCGACGTCTGCAAGGGCCGGCGTTACAACCGCGAGACCCTGGAGGTGCTGTTCCGGACCAAGAGCATCGCCGACGTGCTCGACATGACGGTCGACGAGGGTGCCGATTTCTTCCGCGCCGTGCCGTCGATCCGCGACAAGCTCCTGACCCTGCAGCAGGTCGGGCTCGGCTACATCCACATCGGCCAGCCGGCGACGACGCTCTCGGGCGGCGAGGCGCAGCGCGTCAAATTGGCGAAAGAACTATCGCGGCGCGCCACCGGCCGCACCCTCTACATCCTCGACGAGCCGACGACGGGGCTGCATTTCGACGACGTGCGCAAGCTCCTCGAAGTGCTGCACGCGCTGGTCGAGACCGGCAACACAGTGCTCGTCATCGAGCACAATCTCGAAGTCATCAAGACCGCCGACTGGATCATCGATCTGGGCCCCGAAGGCGGCGACGCCGGCGGCGAGATCATCGCCGTCGGCACCCCCGAAGCCATCGCCGCCAACCCCGCCAGCTACACGGGCCAGCACCTGAAACCCCTCTTCACCCCAGCCCGAAAACGCCGCGCCCTGGCCACCGCAACGACCTGAGAGGGACCTCTGGTCAGGG
>DATNKF010000185.1:0-2628 GCA_035603555.1 Allostellaceae bacterium | reverse complement strand
TTTGCCCTGATAATTGAGCAAGAGATAGGGGTGGGCGCTCGGCACCGTCGGATGGGCAAAAGCGCCCGACGCCTTGCCGGGACGCACCGGTGCATCGATCCAGCGTCCCGCGAAAAAGCGCCCGCCGACCGCCGCGAGCTCAGGCGAGAAGGCACCGTAGGCCGACAGTACCGTCTCCTCGGCCTCGGGCCAAGTGATCTGACGGTCCTCGTCTTCGGGCAATGGCGCATTGCGGTCCCAAAACGGCAATTGCTCGACGCCGAACCAGCGCGCCTTCAGCCGGTAATAGCGGTGGGACAGCGTGGGATAGCTGTCGCGCACCGCCGCGATCAGCGCGTCGACCACCTTGTCCTCGACGAAATTCGCCAGATTGCGCGACGAGATCGGGCGCGCAAACCGCCGCCAGCGGTCCTCAATCTCCTTGTCCTTGGCGAGCGTGTTGGTGATCAGGGCAAAGGTTCTCGCGTTCTTGCCCAACACCTCGCCAATGATGAGCGCGGCCTCGCGGCGGACGTCTGGATCAGGGTCGGAGAGGAGGTCGAGCGCCTCGGCTTCGGTCAGCTCCTTGCCGCGGATCGGGAATCTGACGTCGGCGATCGTCTCGTCGAAGAGCCGGGTCCAGGCGGCGCGGCCGGCGACGTATTTTTCGTGCAGCAGCTGCTCGACTTCGTCCGAGAGCTGGTGCGGCCGGAAGGCGCGGGTATCACGCAGCCACGGGCGGTAGCGCGCGAGCGCCGGATCGGCCTCCTTGGCCGCGAGATCGGTGTCATCGAGCCGGTTGAGCTCGAGGGTGAAGAACAACAATGTCGTCGAGACCGCGTTGATCTTCTCCTGCATCGTCTGGAAGAAGCGGCCGATTTCCGGATCGGCGAGATTGCCGGCATGGACGAGCGACGCATAGCTCATGATGCGCCCGCTTGTTTCCTGCAGCCGTTCATAGGTCGAGATGGCGGCCCCTAGGGCGGCACCGGAGAGATCGGCGAGCCGCCCCTGGTAGCGCTTCCGGAAGGCTTCGGCATCGGTGGCGAGGGTCGCGAGGTCGCGCGTCAGCGCCGCGCTGTCGCGGCCGGGATAGAGGTCGGAAAGGTCCCATTCCGGCAAATCGCCGAGTGCCGCTGCTCGCACATCCATCGCCCTGCTCTCGATCGGTTGCATGGCGTGCATATGGGGCCCGGCACCGAAGCCGCCAACCGAGCCGGCCCAAGGTACCCTCACCGCCTCGCTGCGCTCGGCACCCTCTCCCGCGATGCGGGAGAGGGGGACCCAGCCCGAGGGGCTGGGTGGGTGAGGGCTACTCTTGCCGCGCGGCGCGCCGGTGGGGGATCGGTCACATGACCCAGATCGGCCGCACCTCGACGGTGCCGTAACGAGCACCGGGGCAGCGTGATGCCCAGGAGAGTGCCGCGTCGAGGTCGGGCACGTCGATCAAGTAATAGCCGCCGAGCTGCTCCTTGGTCTCGGCAAACGGCCCGTCGAGCACCTTGGTCCGACCGTCGGCGATGCGCACCGTCGTTGCTGCCGAGGTCGGTCGCAGCCGGTTGGAAGCGACCGCCACCTTGGCGTCGCTCAATGCCTGGCTATAGGCCATATAGGCGTTGATGATCTCGTTCGTCAGCTCGCGCGAGGCACTCTCGGTCGCGCGCTCGTCGCCATAGATCAACAGCATGTATTGCATTGCTACACTCCTCCGTCATCGGGCGACCGGATGTCGGCGCCCATCCGAATGACGTTTGAGGAAGGCGGATTTCGACAGCTCGCTCTATTGCCATAATCCCGATATAATAATTTCTCAAATCTCATCCCGCTTGGCGCCGGCGGCATTCCGGGGATCGTAGTGTTGAGGCAGTTACAATATTCAACCTGCGGGGGTGATTTTGCTGCAGATTCGCAGTATTTTGCGCGATGCGGAAGTACGAGTTCGATTTGCGGTTGACCGAGACGGTGCAGATTTTCACGGTGAGGCGCCGCCCGGCTATTCCGCCTTCTTGGCGAAGCTCGTAGAACTGCTGCGGGGAGGACGCGGAAAGGATGGATTACGATAGCTGCCGCAGCTTGCCGGCGATGTTCTTCGAACAGGCGGACCGGCTCGGCGACAAGCCGTTTTTGTGGACCAAGCGAGACGGACGTTACCGGCCGATCAGCTGGGCAGAGGCGTCGCGCGAGGTGCGCCGGCTGGCGCTCGGGCTCAACTCATTGGGGATCCGCCGCGGCGAGCGGGTCGGGCTGGTCAGCGAGAACCGGCCGGAATGGGTGATCGCCGATCTGGCGATCATGAGCGCCGGGGCGATCACGGTGCCGGCCTATGTGACCCATACCGCCGACGACCATCGGCATGTCCTGGCGAATAGCGGGGCGCGCGCCGTCATCGTCTCGAAGCCGCCGCTTTCCGCCCGAGTGCTCGCCGCGGCGAACCAGGTCTCGACCGTGCACACCCTGATCACGATCGAGCCGGCAGCAGGCCAGGCCAGTGCCGTCGACGTCCTGCCCTGGGAGGAGGTGCTGGCGCGCGGCGGCGAGACGGCCGACGCCGCCGCGGAACCCGCCGCCCTGAGCCCCGACGATACAGCGTGCCTGATCTATACCTCGGGGACGGGCGGCATCCCCAAAGGAGTGATGACCAGCCATCGC
>DATNKF010000184.1:0-3240 GCA_035603555.1 Allostellaceae bacterium | reverse complement strand
CCGGGATAGGGAGCGGCTAGGGAGACCTGGATCGTGTGCGGATTGATCTCCGCGGCAAAGCGGATCGTCTCCTCGATCGTTTCCTTGGTCTCGCCGGGAAGGCCGAGAATGAAGGTTCCGTGGATCGTGATCCCGAGTTCGCGGCAATCCTTGGTAAAGCGGCGGGCGATGTCGATCCGCATTCCCTTCTTGATGTTGTTGAGGATCTGCTGGTTGCCCGATTCGTAACCGACCAGCAACAGCCGCAGCCCGTTGTCGCGCAGCACCTCCAGCGTTGCTCGCGGTACGTTGGCCTTGGCGTTGCACGACCATGTCACACCGAGCTTACCGAGCTCGCGAGCGATCGCCTCGGCGCGCGGACGATCGTCGGTGAAGGTGTCGTCGTCGAAGAAAAACTCCTTCACTTGCGGAAACCAGCTCTTCGCGAGCCGAATTTCCTCGACGACATGGCCGACGCTGCGCACCCGGTAGCGGTGCCCGCCGACGGTCTGCGGCCACAGGCAGAAGGTACATTTCGACCGGCAGCCGCGCCCGGTGTAGAGCGAGACGTAGGGGTGCCTCAGATAACCGATGAAATAATCCTCGATCCGCAGATCCCGCCGGTACACCTCGGTGACAAAGGGCAGCTGGTCCATGTCCTCGAGGATCGCACGGTCGGCATTGTGGACGATCACGCCGTTGGCGTTGCGGAAGCTCAGACCGTCGATCGAACCGAGCGGTCGGCCGTCGGCTACCTCCTTGACGGTGAAGTCGAACTCCTCGCGGGCGACAAAATCGATCGCTGCGGAGGCTCTGAGGCTGTCCTCGGGTTCGACCGCGACTTTGGCGCCGATCATGCCGATCTTCAGCCGCGGGTTCGTGTCCTTCAGCGCTGCGGCGACCTTGACGTCGGAAGCAAAGGACGGCGTCGAGGTATGGAGCACAGCAAGCTCGTATTCGCCCGCCAGCGGCAGGACATCTTGTAGCTTGAGCCGCGCCGGGGGTGCATCGATCAACCTGCTGTCGGCGACGAGTGCGGCCGGCTGGGCGAGCCAGGTCGGGTACCAGAACGAGCGGATCTCCCGCTTTGCCTGGTAGCGCGAGCCTGCTCCGCCGTCGAAGCCGTCGAATGAGGGCGGGTGCAGGAAGAGGGTCTTCATCATTGGGCCTGGTCTCCGTCGGCTGACATGCGGCCACTCGGCGCGACTTGGAAGAGCTGATCCCGCCAGAAGACCCTTCGTCCGAAAAAACTGGCGACGAATACGGCAAAGGACAAGGCGTCGCGCAGCGGGAGCAGCCAGAGCTTGGTGGCGGGGAAGCCGAGGGCACCCGCTATTACCCGCGCCGAGACCCATCTCAGCATCACGGAGATCACCAGAAACGCGCACGCGGTCAAGCAGAATCCGGTGACCGCAACCCCAACTGCCGAGATCGCCACAGCATGCGTCAGGATTGAGCCGGCGAAGCCGGCCGGGGCAATCGTGCGTATGGTGCGTGCCCACCGCAATTCATGGAGCCACAGCGCGGCAAGCGACGGCTCCGACACGCGAGCCTCGACGAGGTAACGCGACAGCACGACGGCGAGGCCCTGCGCGCGTACCTCCTCGCCGATTCGCTGGTCGTCGGCGAGCTCGTCGCGCACCGCCATGAACCCGCCGATTCGGCTGAGAGTTTCGCGCCGCAAAGCAATCGTGGCCCCGAAGCAACCCCGGTTGATGCCTAGCGCCTCGGCCGCCAACACGCTCGGCAGAAAGCCGAAGTTGATGTACAGCGCTCCCAGTTCGGCCCACTTTCCACCGGTCGCGACCCCTTGGTAAAGGCAGGTGACGGCGCCCGTTCCGGGATCGAGCAGCGGGGCGGTAACCGCCGCAAGATAGTGCCGGTCTACCCGCATGTCGCTGTCCGCGAGAACGAGGATGTCGTGCCGCGCCGCTGCGAGCATGTTCTCGAGGTTGGCGATCTTTTGGTTGCTCCCCCTGACCGGCGCGTCGATAACGAGGGCAATGTCGCCTTTGGGCAGATCGCGAATCAGCGCGCATGCGGTCGGCAACGCGCTGTCGTTCGCGTTACCAACGCCGAGGACTAGCTGGACAACAGGATAATCCTGCTGGGTAAAAGAATGCAGGTTCTCATAGAGGCCAGGCTCGGCGCCGTGAAGGGGCTTCATCACCGTGACGGGGGGCCGCTCAGCCGCGGTCGGCAGCGGGTGCCGGGCGAACCGGAGAGCAGCAACCGCTGTGCCTACGAGATATGCCCAAGCCGGTGCGAGGACAATCGCGATGGTGAATGTCAGGGTCATCTGACCCGCCCGATTGCTCTTCCAGGCTTTGGCGAGGTACGCGTTAAGGTCGACACTGTCGACTGGTTCCCTATACGATCACGCGTGCGTCAGGAGTGAATTGTAGCAGGGATGCGTTAGCCCAATTATGCGTTGGCCCAATATAGTTGATGCTGGCGCAGGCGAGGCGGCTCGGTCTGCGGTTACAAGGACGAGGCGGGATCATGCGGGTCGTACTAGCACAACCTCGCGGCTTTTGCGCCGGGGTCGAACGAGCGATCGAGATCGTCGAGCGCGCGCTGGAAAAGTACGGCCCGCCGATCTACGTCCGTCACGAAATCGTTCACAACCGGCATGTCGTCGAGCGGTTGCGCGCCAAAGGCGCCCATTTTGTCGACGAGATCGACGAGATCCCTCCGGGGGCCGTGACCATCTTCAGCGCCCATGGGGTCGCGAGCGCGATCGAGACCCGGGCGGAGGACCGTGGGCTTCCGGTGATCGACGCGACCTGTCCGCTGGTCTCTAAAGTGCACATCGAAGGGCAGCGATATGCCAATCAGGGCCGAGAGATCATCTTGATCGGGCATGCTGGGCATCCGGAAATTGTCGGTACGATGGGCCGCATCAGCGGCCGCGTCCATCTCATCTCGACCCCTGAAGAGGTTGCGCGGCTCGATGTTGCCGACCCGGAAAAGCTCGCTTTTATTACTCAGACGACGCTCAGCGTCGATGATACGCGGGCCGTCATCGAAGCACTCAAGGAACGGTTTCCGTCAATTGTCGGACCCGATACCAAGGACATTTGTTACGCGACGCAAAACCGCCAGCGGGCGGCCCGGGAACTTGCCCGGATCGTCGACGTTGTCTTGGTCGTCGGCGCGCCGAACAGCTCGAATTCTAATCGGTTGCGCGAGATTGCCGCCGAAAGCGGTGTCGCAAGTTATCTGATCGAGGATGCCCGTGCGCTCGATGCGCGTTGGCTC
>DATNKF010000183.1:0-5609 GCA_035603555.1 Allostellaceae bacterium | reverse complement strand
GGACCAGCATCGCGGCTGGTTTCAATCCTCGCTGATCGAGGCCTGCGGGACCCGCGGCCGCGCCCCCTACGAGGCCGTGCTGACCCACGGTTTCGTGCTCGACGAGGAAGGGCGCAAGATGTCGAAGTCGCTCGGCAACGTTATCGCGCCGCAGGAAGTCCTACGCCAGAGCGGCGCCGACATACTTCGCCTTTGGGTGGTCGGCTCGGATTATTCCGAGGATGTCCGCATCGGCCCGGAGATCCTCAAGCGTCAGAGCGACGCCTACCGCCGGCTGCGCAATACGCTGCGCTATCTGTTGGGTGCGCTCGACGGCTATTCGGATGTCGAGGCGGTCGAAATCGAAGCAATGCCGGAGCTGGAGCGCTGGGTACTGCATCGCCTGGCGGAGCTCGACAAAACGGTCCGGCATTCGGTCGAGGTGTTCGATTTCCACGGCATGTTCTCGGCATTGCACAATTTTTGCGCGGTCGATCTCTCGGCGTTTTATTTCGACATCCGCAAGGACCGGCTCTATTGCGATGCACCCGACGATGTCAGACGGCGAGCGGTGCGCACGGTGCTCGATCGCTGCTTCGATTGCCTCGCACGCTGGCTCGCTCCGGTCATCTGCTTTACTGCCGAGGAGGCGTGGCTCGCCCGGCACGGCGAGGCGCCGGGCCGCAGCGTCCATCTCGAGCTGTTTCCCGATGTCCCGGCCGACTGGTGGGACGAGGCGCTCGACGAGCGGTGGCGGGTATTGCGCGACCTCCGCCGTGTCGTCACCGGCGCGCTCGAGCTCGAGCGCGCCGGGAAAAGGCTGGGGTCCAGCCTGCAGGCGGCGGTCGAGCTGTTCGTTCCCGAACGGCTGATCGATCTGCTGCGCGGTATCGACCTCGCCGAGCTCTGCATCATCTCGGCTGGTACGGTGCGAAGCGGGCCGGTTCCGGGCGGCGCGTTCACGCTTCCCGATGTAGCCGATATCGGGGCGCGCGTTTCCGCGGCGCCGGGCGAGCGCTGCGAGCGCTGCTGGCGGGTGCTGCCCGAAGTGGGCCAGGTGCCGGGGCACGACGACCTCTGCCGCCGCTGTGCCGATGTCGTCGACCGCAGCAGGGCCGCAGCAGGGGTGGGCGCCGGTTGATGCTGGCCCGTGGTCTCGGCACGGCGGCCGCGGTCGTAATCATCGATCAGCTCAGCAAAGCCGCCGTTCTCGGCTTCTTCGCCGGGAGCCCGTTCGGCGCCCACGAGGCGATCACGCCATTCTTCAACCTCGTCCTGACCTTTAATCGCGGCATCAGCTTCGGGCTCTTCAACACCCCCGGCGGGATGAACGTGCTGCTGTTTCCGCTCTTGGCCGCTGTTATCGTTACAATGCTGATCTTTTGGCTGAGGCGTGTCGAGAGCCCGTTGCTCGCGGTCGCGATCGGGATGGTCATCGGCGGCGCCGTTGGCAATGTCATCGATCGCATTCGTCTCGGCGCGGTCGTCGATTTTCTCGATTTTTACCTCGGCGCCTGGCACTGGCCGGCTTTCAACGTTGCCGACAGCGCCATCTGTTTGGGCGTCGCGGCGATGCTGCTCGACGGCTTGCTTCTGCGGCGAGAGGTGCATTAAAATAAGGCAGTTGGGGAGGTTTCTGTCATGTTCCGTTGTCACCCGGTTCGCGGCGCCGACCGCGGTGTAGCAGTCGCGAGCGCTCTTTGCCTCGCTGCGTTGTCGCTGACCGCGGGCTGCAGCGATTTCAAGAAGTCGATCGGCCTCGAACCGACACTGCCCGACGAGTTCGCGGTCGAATCGCGTGCGCCGCTGACGATCCCGCCTGATTTTGATCTGCGCCCGCCTTCTCCGGGGGCGCCTCGGCCGCAGGAGAAGGCCTCCAACCAACAGGCCAAGCAGGCGATCGAGCAGGCCGGACCCGGCGAGCCGGGCAAACAGGCGCCGGATTTCCGCCTGCGCCGTTCCGAAGATGGGCTTCCCGATATCGGCAGGCGCAGTGCGCAGGCGCCCGACCCGAACGCCGCCGTCGCCGATCAGAGCCTGTCGAGCAAGCTCCTCGGCTACGACGGCGCGAGCGGCGGGTCGGTCGAGAAGCGCGAAACCACGCCGCTGAAGGGCGTATATTGAGGGTTCGTTGCCACCCACGTACCTGCCCCTACCCTCCCGCTGACGCGGGTCCCTCCCTCCCCCGTGTCCACGGGGGAGGGAGGGGGTGGGGGCGAGGTCCATTGTGGTTCGTTATCGCGTGCGCTGTGATCGCCGCCGCGCCGGCGTGGGCCGAGCGCTTCGCCGCCGAAACTTTTTTCCTCGACAACGGCATGCAGGTGGTGGTCGCCCCGAACCATCGCGTCCCGGCTGTCACTCAGATGGTCTGGTACAAGGTCGGAGCCGCTGACGATCCGCTCGGAAGATCCGGCTTGGCCCACTTCCTCGAGCATCTGATGTTCAAGGGCACAAAGGCGAACCCGCCCGGCGCTTTCGCCGCGCTGATCGGGCGCGACGGCGGGCGCAACAACGCCTTTACCAGCGAGGACTACACCGCCTATCACGAGACCGTCGCACGCGATCGGCTGGAGCTCGTCATGCAGCTCGAGGCGGACCGGATGACAGGTCTCGTGCTCGACGACCCGGTGGTGCTGCCCGAGCGCGACGTCGTCCTCGAGGAGCGGCGCCTGCGCACCGACAACGAGCCGACGGCATTGCTCGCCGAGCAACTGCGCGCGACGCTGTTCCTGCATCACCCGTACCGCAATCCCAATATCGGTTGGGAGAATGAGATCCGCAGTCTCGGCACCGCTGACGCGCTCGCCTTCTACCGTGACTGGTACGCCCCGAACAACGCGATCCTCATCATCGCCGGCGATACCACGACCGAGGAGGTGCGTCCGCTAGCCGCAAGATATTTCGCGCCGATCCCGTCGCGGCTCGTGGCGGCCCGCATCCGCGTCGGCGAGCCCCGGCGCCATGCCGCCACCCGTCTCGAGATGAAGAGCGCCCGCGCGCCGCAGCCGCGGTGGAGCCGCTCCTACCTGGCCGCGAGCTATGGTGCGGGCGACACGGGCCAGGCCTATGCCCTGCAGGTTCTCGCCGAGATCCTGGGCGGCGGCGCCGGCTCACGGCTGCACAAGACACTGGTCCTCGACCGCGGGTTGGCGCTATCGGCCGGATGCTCCTATTCGGCGGGGGCGATCGATCTGTCGACCTTCCGCATCTCGGCGACGCCCAAGCCAGGGGTCGCGGTCGGGGACCTCGAAGCCGCGGTCGAGGGCGAGCTCGACCGGCTCACCCGCGACGGCGTAGACCCGGACGAGGTCAGGCGCGCGACGGAGCGTATGCAAGCGGCCTCGGTCTATGCCCAGGACAGTCTCATGGGCCCGGCCGAGATCATCGGTGCAGGGCTCGCGATCGGGCAGAGTTTGGATGCGGTCGAAGACTGGCCGAGGCGCATCGGCGCGGTCACCGCCGCGGGCGTCGACGCAGCCGCCCGCGCGCTTTTTCTTCCGCGCAATTCCGCCACCGGCGTGCTGCTGCCGGAGCGCAGCTCGTGAGCATCCGCGCGGTCGTTTTCGCCTTCCTCCTGTGGGCGCCGAATGCTGGCGCGATGACCATTGAGCGGACGGTCAGTCCCGCCGGCATCGAGGCGTGGCTCGTCGAGGACCACACCCTGCCGATAGTGGCGATCCGCTTCGCCTTTCCCGGTGGTGCTGCGCTCGACCCGGCCGGCAAGAGCGGGCTCGCCTCCGCCGTCGCGTCTCTGCTCGACGAGGGCGCCGGCCCCTACGACACCGCGGCCTTCCAGACCCGGCTGGAAGATCTCGTCACCGCCCTGCAATTCCACGCCGGTCGCGATCAGCTCTCGGGCAGTCTGCGCACGCTGAAGCGCAATCTCGGCGAGGTCGAAGAGCTGCTGCGCCTTGCGCTTACCGAACCGCGGTTCGAGCCGAGTGCCATCGAGCGTGTCCGAAGTCAGATCGTCGCGTCGCTCGCTCAGCAGGCGCAAAATCCGCGCGCGCTCTCCGGCCGCTTATGGATGCGAGACGCTTTCGAGGACCACCCTTACGGGCAGAATGTCGACGGGACGACGGCGAGCGTCGGCGCGATCAGCCGCGAGGATCTGTTGGGCTTCGTGGCCGATCGGCTGCACCGAGGCGGAATGGTGATTGGCGCCGTCGGGGATTTGAACAGAGACGAGCTCGCGGCATTTGTCGACCGGGTATTTGGTGGTTTGCCGATGGGCTCCGGCGCTGTCGACGTGGCCGAGGCCCGGCCGGCGGAGGGCGGCGCATTGCTGATCAGCCGGCTTGCAGTGCCGCAAAGCACCGTCACTTTTGGCCAAGGCGGCCTCAAACGCGACGATCCCGACTGGTATGTCGCGCGTCTCCTCAACGATATCATTGGCGGCGGCGGCTTTCGCGGCCGCCTGGTGAAGGAGATCCGCGAGAAGCGCGGGCTCGCCTATGGCGTCTCGACCGGGCTCGTCACATTTCGCCATGCCGCGCTGATCCTCGGCAACGTCGCCACCGAGAATGCACGGGTGGCACAATCGATCGACCTCGTTCGCGGCGAATGGCGGCGGATGCGCGACGAAGGCCCGACTGAGGCCGAGCTCGACGAGGCCAAGGGCTATCTGATCGGGTCGTTCCCGCTGGGTCTGGATTCCAGCGAGAAGATCGCGTCGTTGCTCGTCGAAATGCAATTGGAGCAACTCCCGATCGACTATCTCGATCGCCGCGCCGCACTGTTCGCCGCGGTGACCCAGGAAGACGCGCGCCGGGTCGCCCGACACCTCTTCGATCCCGAAAAGCTGAGCTTTGTCGTGGTCGGCAATCCCGCCGATCTGACCCCTACCCGGACCCGACCCGAACCGCGGTTCTGAGCCGCATTCTTGGATGCGGCTGGTCCTGCCCCGGATCACTCGGGGACGAGCAGCAGGTTGTGCGCCTCGCCCCGCCGAAATGGGGCGCCGATCCGGACATAGGAGGCCCAATTGGCCTCCACCATGCCGTGGTCGAGAAGAATGCCGAGCATCCGGTAACCAAGGCCGTGCAACCGATCATGGATCGCCGGACGGTCGCCCTCGGCTTCGTGCCCGGTCTCGATCACCAGTGCTGGGCGATGTGGGCGCAGGATGGTTTCTGCTCCGTCGAGGACCTGACGCTCATGCCCCTCGACATCGATCTTGATCAGATCCACCCGGTCCAATCCGCGCTCGGCAACGAGCGAATCAAGGCTGCGGAGTGAGACATTGAGCCGTTCGTAGCCGGCTCCAACAGGACCGAGCCGAGCGGTGCCGGTGTCGGTTCGCGCCGAAGTTACGACGGGCACGGCAAATTCGGCATTGCCATCATGGTCGCTCACCGCGCAGCGGATGACTTCGGCGTGACGCAGCGCATTAGCGGCGAGGGTTGCTTCGAGCGCCGCGGCGCTGCGCGGCGCCGGCTCGACAGCGAGCACGCGGCCCGTAGCACCGGCAGTGCGCGCCAACGGGAGGGTCCATTCGCCGAGATTGGCGCCGATATCAATCGCCACCGCACCGGATTGCAGAAAGGCGAGGGCCGCCGGATGAGCGCGGGGCGGATGAAGCAGCGCATGTCGGCCGCGGGCATCGAGCGGGCCGGGGACGTAGACGAGAT
>DATNKF010000182.1:0-7761 GCA_035603555.1 Allostellaceae bacterium | reverse complement strand
CAACGGTAGCACGATCGGGCAGGACGAGTCCTGACCGGACGTGGCTCCGCGGCCATTTCCCTGTTGGCAGGGAAAAACGCTTCCAGCTGGCAGAAAGGCATCCCTCAACGCCGAAAAACTTTCGTGAAATCAGCGTCTTGGGTTGGATTTGGCCGAGCTGGCCGGCAGCGGAATTCTCGGAGGCCGGCAGGGAGGCGGCAGCGGTATTCAGCACAGGGTCGTTTGCTTGTGTATCTAGCATGATAAACTGATTCAGAATTTATCTTATCGCACTCATGTAGGTGCAGACCCGAGCGGCGCAAGCGCCGGGTGGTTGTGGCTTGTTTGAGGTCGGCACCCCTCTCCGTGCCTAGATAGGCGGCCCCGAACCAACCCCGCTTGGGCTTCCGCGGCGCCATTCCGGGCCCTCGGACCGCCGATCCGTTCGTCCGGGCGTGGCGCTAATCTCGTGCCGCGCCGGCGGTTTGCAGCCTTCTGTCGAGGGTCACGAGTTCGGCGGCGAGCTTCCGTGACAGCCACAGATAGGCGGCATCATAGCTGCTCATCCCAAGCGCCTCGGCCAGCCAGAGCGTATCTGCGTGGTCGACCTCGAAAATCTCGGTCGGCTTTGGCGCGGTCAGCCAACGCCCCCTTCTATATTGCCGCCGCAGAGCCGGGCGCCGCAACTTAACGCCCAGTGAACACGGCCTTGCGCTTCTCGGTCCAGGCCCGCACGCCCTCGGCATGATCGGCCGACGCAGAGCAACGAGCGCGTACTGCGCCGAGCGCCTCGCGGTCGAGCACGCCGGCAGCGGTCTCGTTGATCGCGCGCTTCAACCCGGCGACGGCGAGCGGGGCGTTGGCGGCGAGGGTGGCGGCGAGCGCCTCGGCGCGGGCCATCAACTCCTCTGCCGGGACGATCTCGTCGAGATAGCCGATGCGCAGCAGCTCGGCGGCGTCGATCGGCTCAGCCGTCAGAAACAACCGCTTTGCCGCGGCGATCCCGAGCCGGGTCACATAGCGCCGGATGCCGCTCTCATAATAGACGATGCCGAGCCGAGCCGCCGGCATCAGCAAGCGCATTCCTCCGACGCCGATCCGAAAATCGCAGGCGAGCGCCAGATCGGTGGCTCCGCCGTAGACGCTGCCGTTGAGGACGGCGATCGTCGGAACGCGCAATGCCTCGAGCCGGTCGACCATGCGCTCGAACCCGTCGCGGTCCTCCTCCGCCCCGCCCTTGCCGGCCAGGCGGTCGGCGAGAGCCCCGATATGGAAGCCGGAGCTGAAGCTCTTTCCCGTCCCCGTCAGGATCAGGACCCGGATCGTCGGATCGGCGTCGACGCGACCAAAGGTGTCCCGCAGAACGCCGAGGTCGGTCGGCTCGAGCCTGTTATGCTCGCGCGGGCGGTTGAGCCGCACCACCGCGCGGCCATCGGCCAGGCTGACGACCGGCATTGTCGATTGGCCGCCGATTTCCACATTATCCGGCATTAGAATTCTTCCTTTCGTCCGTCCGGCAGTCGAGCCGGCCCGTGGCCGAGCCTAGCAGAGCCGTGCGATCGGAAGAAATCGCTTGAGGGATCTTGATCCGATGCACAAGCTGCTGCACCTCGCATTGCTGCTTTCTGTCGTGCTGGCACTGCCAGCCGCGGCGCAAACGGCCGCCGCACCGACCGCCGGCGGCGGCACCAGTCTTGCGAACCCCCTTGGTGCGGTGAATTCGTCGGCGACCGGGACGGCATCCTCGACCGCCGCTTCGCGATCGGGCACCTCGACAGGAGGCGCTTCCTCCGTCGGCTCCTCTGGAGCGACCTCGGCCCGGTCGAGCGGATCTCCCGCGCTGACATCCTCCGGCCAATCGGGGTCGGGCCAATCGGGGTCGGGCCAATCGGGGTCGGGCCGGTCGGGTTCCGGCGGGTCGTCGGGGGCGAGCGCGCCGGCTAGCTCGGGTGCGGTCCCCGCCTGGGTGCTGTGCGAGCCTTCGGGGGCCTCGGGTCTCGCACCGTTTCTTACCGGAACCAATCTTTCCTGCGCGCCCTAATCGCAGTGTTCCAGAGGCGCGACTCGTAGATCTCGCCGGTATTTAGCGGCGGAAGGGATGATCGAGGATCGTCCGCTGCTCCGGCGTCAGCGCCTGGTAGAGCGCCTGAACCGATGGCCTAGCGGATTGCAGACCCTCCAGGCGGGTCGACAGGAATTGCTGCATGCGGTCCATTCGGTCGAGCAATGTCACCTCGACACCCGGCTTGAGGCCCGCGCAAAGCTGACGTTCCTTCTGCTCTTCGGCCTGCGCCGCACTCTGCACCTTGTCCCACAGCGGGCGTTGCTCGGCGGTCAGATTGAGCTTCGCCTCGGCATAGGCGCGCATCGCCGCGCGCCACGCGAGCCGCTCGGTGCACCTTTCCTGCGAGTCCCCGTGCATCATCATGTGATGCATCATGCCGTGCATCATCGGCCAACCATGCCGTCCCGCCTCGCCTCCACCGTCTTCCGCGCCCCAGTGCCGCCCCATCGGCCCTGCCTGTGCATGCTGGGTGTCGGGATCATCCGCCGACCGGGCGATGACCGGGATGGCGATTGCGGCGGTCGCGGCCAGCGTGATAGCGAGCAGCGTTGTTCTCACGGCGAAACTCCGTCCATTTTTTCTAATCAATGAGCCGCCGGAGACGATGGTCTTCGCAGCTGGCTCCGAGCATAAGATAGGCAGCCGCCCCGAGAACGATCCCCGCCGGAGATGCTCGGTCAGAACTGAAAGAGGCTCATCAGATCGCCGATTGCCGGCCGGTTGGCAGGGACATAGGGGTCTGCCGGGGCGGCGATCGGGTTCGGAAGACGGTCGCGGCTGCGCACCGATAACGGGCCGAGCCGCCAATTGGCCTCGATGAATTTGAGGATCGAGACGTGGTCGGTATAAGTGTGATCGACCGCGCCTTGCTTGGCAAAGGGTGAGATTGCGAGCAGCGGAATGCGCGTCCCGTCGCCAAACGCGTCGAGAATCTGGATATAGCCGCTGTCCCAATAGCCGCCGCCCTCGTCGACGGTGACAAGGAGCGCCGCTTTCGCCCATAGCGCCGGGTTCGACTGCACCTTGTCGATCAGCCGGCGCAGGAACTGCTCGTAGCGCATGGCGGTCGAGGAAGCCGGGTGCCCCGACTCGCTGTTCGGCGGAATTACGAAGGCTACAGCCGGCATACTGGCGATGTTGTCGATGTCGTGGAACAGCGCCGCATGGTCCTGCAGGTTGGCCTTCAGCGGGCCAGTCATGATTGCACTGGAAAAAGTCAGGGGATCGCAGACCCCGCAATATTCGCGGGAGGTCAGGCCGACGCCATTACGACCCCCGGAATACCACTTCCAGCCCACCCCGTTGCGGGTCAGCGCCTCGGCGATCGTCGGCTGCGCCTGCGGCGGGATGCGGTAGACCTCCGGTCCCAATGGCGCCGGCTCGCCGGCGGGTGAAAACCCAGCTCCGTAATTGTTGACGAGATAATAGGCGTCCGTCTCGCAGTTGCCGTCATTGAAGCTCGGATACGGCAATGTCGCCAGATAGCGGCGGATCGCCGCAATGCCGGGCGCGTTCGGGTCCGCGCATTTGGTGTACGAACCGCTCGAATAACCCGATTGGGTATACCAGTTGTTGGTGCCGGGAAGCGGGTTCGGGTTCTCGATCTGGTTCGGCGGCGGCATCGTCAGCCCGCCGTCCTGCCAATAGGCGATGGCATGCCCGGTGGCGAGAGCCTGAAAATTGGCGCCGGTGCCGCCCATCACCGGCTGATGGTGATTGTCGCTCAGCGCGTAGGTGTCGGCGAGCTCGCGGAAGTAGGGCGCGTCGCCGGCGGCCATGTTGTAGAAGCCCATCGCGACTGCACCCTGGTTGGTGCCGGAGATCGGGTCGGCGCGGTTTATCGCGCCTTCGCCCGAGGTTTCGTCGATCCATACGAAAAGATCGCGCCGCCCGCCGTCTACTTGCTGCCACATCTGGAAGAAGCGATGCACCGGATCGCCGATATACGCGGCGTAGCTGACATGCCTCGTGATCTGGAACGGCCCGTTCGGCAGCAGCTCCGGAAAGCGTTTGTCGGCGACATTGCGCGGCTGCCCGAAGGCCCAGGTGGTTCCCGGCTGCGGCAGCATGCCATAGCTGCCGGCGATGCGCGGCGTCACCTCGTATGCATCGCGCACCTCGGCACGGTGCTGCGCCGCCTTGGCGAACTCCGGACCCGGGCTCCCGTCGCTGTTGACGATCCCCGCCGACAGCAGATTGTGGAGGGCGGCGCCCGATCTTGGCTGGAACACGCCGAACAAATTATCAAAGCTAAGGTTTTCTCCGACGACCACGATCAGATGCTCGATCGGCGTCGTTGTGGCTGGCGGCGCCTGCGCGCCCGCGGGCGCGCCGAGCGCGATCGCGGCGAGCACCGCGACGCGCGCGTAGATGCCGCCGCATCTCAGTCGTCGAGACGTGCCAAATACTGCGCGACAAAGTCGCAGCCGACCATCTCCTTGTAGGCGTCGATCAGCTTCTGGGTAATCGGACCCGGCACCCGGCCTGCGGCAAAGCGTCGGCCGTTCAAACTGCGAACGCCGCAAATGCACAGGCTTGTCGAGGTCAGGAAGCACTCATCTGCGGTGTAGGCGTCGTAGAGGTCGAGATCCGCCTCCTCGAACGGGATCTGCAGCTCGCGGGCGAGGTCGATCGTCGCCTGACGGCTGACGCCGGGCAGGACGTAGCGTTCCCTTGGCGTCCTCAGCCCGCCGTCGCGCACCAGAAAAATGTTGCTGCCTTGGCCCTCGGCAAGATTGCCGTTGACGTCGAGCAATACCGCCCAGGCGTCCGGGTTCTGCGCCTTCACCTCGCGGTCGGCGAGGACGAGGTTCAGGTACTGGTGCATCTTGGCGCGCGGCGACAGCACATCGGGCGGGGTGCGCCGCAACGACGGGGTGACGACATCGATGCCGTCGCGGAATTGCTTGGCGCGCTCGCGCAACGGCAACGGCACACAGTCGACGATCACGTTCGGACCATAATGGTCCCAATTGTCGCCGGGCGCGCGACTGACGCCGCGGCTGATGCGCTGCGCCAGCCAATAATCCTCGCCGGGACCGAGCAGGTGGCGATTGCGTCCGAGCACGTCCTCGCTGATCGCCGCCATCTCGGCGGGTGCCACTCCCGGGTCGATGTCGAGGTATTTGAGCGACCGGTAGAGCCGGGCGACATGCTCCTCCAGACGAAAAGCCTTGCCGTTGAAGCTCCGGGTCATGTCGAAGACCGCGTCGCCGCGCAGAAAGCCCTGGTCGCGGAACGGGATCACGACCTCGCTCTCGCGGACAATCTTGCCGTTGAACCAGGCGACCCGCTCGTTGCCGAGAGCCATCGGTCGCTCCTCGCCTACTCGGCCGCTTGTGCGACTGACACAGCGTGAAAATTCTTCGGCAATCCAGCCTTCGCAATCGCACCGTGCTGGACGATATTGGGCAATACGCTGCGGACGAGCTCGCGCACCTTGACCAGCCGATCGACGTCGATCCCGGTCTCGAACCCCATCGCCTCGAGCATAAAGGCGAGATCCTCGGTGACGATGTTCCCGCTGGCGCCCGGTGCGTAGGGGCAGCCGCCGAGCCCGCCCAACGAGGCGTCGAAGGCGCGGGCACCAGCGTTGAGCGCCGCCAGCACATTGGCGAGCCCGAGCCCGCGGGTGTCGTGGAAATGGCCGTGCACGCGCAGCGGCGCCACCTCCGCGATGACCCGGCGGAAGACGCGCTCGACCGCCGCCGGCTCACCGTAGCCGACGGTGTCGGCGAGGATGATCGCATCGGCGCCGGCCTCGGCGACCTCGACGGCGATCCGGCATACCCGGTCCTCGTCGACCGCACCCTCGATCGTGCAGCCGAAGGCGGTGGCGAGCCCGCAGGCGACGCGCGGCCGGCGCTCGGCCGGTGCCGTATGGCACAATGCGACGACCCGGCGGAAATCCTCGATCGACTCGGCGGTCGTGCGCCGGACATTGGCGCGATTGTGCCCTTCGCTGACCGACAGCACGAAATTCATCTCGTGCACGCCGAGGGCCAAGCCGCGCTCCGCACCTCTGAGGTTCGGGATCAGCGCCGACACGGTGAGCCCGGGCAGCGACAGCGCATGGCGGACGACGGCCTCGGCATCGGCGAGCTGCGGCAAGAGCTTGGGCGGCACGAACGAGCTGACCTCGATCTCGCGCACCCCGGCGGCGTGCTCGGCATCGAGCCAGGCGATCTTCTCTTCGGTCGGCAGGATCTCGGCGATGCTTTGAAGGCCGTCGCGGAGCCCGACCTCGCGGACATGGGCACGCTCGCTCATTCTCTCCTCCGGCAGGGATCGTCTCGAAGGAAAGCTAGTCCTGCGAGCCCCTCGGAGCAATGCTCTCAGACGACGTGTTCGGGGGTCAGCAGACAGGCCTCCTCGGTGTCGGCGAGCTCGATCTGGATCGTCGCGTGGTGGATGCCGAAGCGATGGTGAAGCTGCTGCACGATGCCATTCAGCATCGCATCGCCTGGGTGGCCGTCCGGCATCACCAGATGACAGGTGAGCGCCGTCTCCGTCGTGCTCATGCCCCAGATGTGCAGATCGTGCAGTCCTGTGACGCCGGGGGTGCTCAGCAGGTGCGCGCGCACCGCTGCGGCGTCGATGCCTTCCGGTACCGCGTCCAAGGCGAGGCCGATGGCGCTCTTTACCAAGCCCCAGGTGCCGATCACGATCACGCCTGAGACGATGAGGCTCACCGCCGGATCGAGCCACAGCCAGCCGGTCAACGCGATGGCGACCCCGGCTGCGACGACACCGGCGGTGACTGCCGTGTCGGCGGCCATGTGCAGGAATGCACTCTTGAGATTGAGGTCGCGCTGGCTTCCAGAGGCGAAGAGCAGTGCCGTGAGACCATTCACGAGGATGCCGGCGGCAGCCACCCAAATGACCATCGTGCTGGCGACCGGGACGGGATGGCCGAGCCGCCACAGCGCCTCCCAGGCGATGCCGCCGGTCACCACCAAGAGAATGATCGCATTGGCGAGCGCCGCCAAGATCGAGCTGCTGCGCAGCCCGTAGGTAAAGCGGCCGCTCGGCCGACGACGGCTCAGCACCGCCGCCCCCCAGGACAGCGAGAGGCTCAGAACGTCGCCTAGATTGTGACCGGCATCGGCGAGCAGCGCGAGTGAACCGGAGAATATCCCGCCGATCGCCTCGCCCAGCACGTAGACCAGGTTTAGCGCGATCCCGATCGCAAAGGCGCGGCCGTAATCCAAACCGGCATGGGCATGACGATGCGCGTTCGCGTGCATGGGCTCAATCATAGCGGAAACTCGCTGGGAGTAGCGACCACCCTAAGGACCGAGATACGATCCGACGTGCCGGTTAAGGAGGAGCTTACCCATGGCGCGAATCGCGGTCGGCGGGTTCCAGCACGAGACCAACACCTTTGCCCCGCTCACTGCGAGCTGGGCGGATTTCGAGCGCGCCGACGCCTGGCCGCCCTTCGTGCGCGGGCCCGAGCTGATCGAAGCCGTCGAGGGGTTCAACATTCCGATCGCCGGGGCCGTGCTGGCATTGCAGGCGCTGGGGCACGAGCTCGTGCCCTTGTGCTGGTGCTCGGCGCCGCCTTCCTCCTATGTCGAGCGCGAGGCCTACGAGAAGGTGGCGGGTTGGATCGTCGAGGATCTGCGGGCGCTGGGGCCGGTCGAGGCGGTCTATCTCGACCTGCACGGGGCGATGGTCGCAGAGCACCACGAGGATGGCGAAGGCGAGCTGATGCG
>DATNKF010000181.1:0-13738 GCA_035603555.1 Allostellaceae bacterium | reverse complement strand
CTCCGCAGTTCGTCGGTAACCGTCCGTCAATACATAGCGTCCCTGCTCCACCCCGCGAGTTCATCGCAATATCGCATATCAGACTATATATTGTCGGACGAGCAGGGGAGGCGATCACATGCATCAGGGCAAGTCGATCGTAGGTGCTGCAGGGCATATCACGGCGATTTGCCTTGCCGCTCTGGTTTTTGCGATCGGGCCGCTGTCGTGCGCCTTTGCCGCACAGCCTGCGAAATCGACGGCACCAAGCGAGGCGGAAAAGACCCCAGCGAAAGTTCATGAGCTGTTGACGTTGCTCGCCGACCCCAAGGTTCAGAAGTGGCTGGAGCAGGAGGCCAAGGCGAAGGCGGCAAGCCAATCAGCGCCGGAGAATGTGGAGGAGTCGGTTTCGCATTATTTCGACGCCCAGCTCGGCGCCGTGCGCACACACATCTTGGCACTCGCCGCGGCACTCCCCGATGTACCGAACCAGTTCCAGCGGGGCTCTCGCCTCGTTACCGCGGAGCTTGGAGATGCAGGACGTACCGGAGCCCTGCTGCTCCTCGTCGTGTTCGTCGCTTTGGGTTTTGGCGTCGAGTGGCTATTTCGCTGGGCGACACAGGGGATCCGCGCGCGGCTCGACAGCCTCCCTTTGGAGACTGTCAGCCATCGCCTGCGCGTCGTCGCCGCGCGTTTCGCCTTTGCCGTCGGTATGCTGCTGGCCTTCGCCGTCGGCAGCGTCGGCGCCTTTCTCGCCTTCGAGTGGCCGCCGCTCTTGCGCGAGATGGTATCGGGGTTGCTCGTTGCTATTCTCGCCATCCGGGTCGCGATCGTCGTCGGCCGCTTCCTGCTGGCGCCCGAGGCCGAGCGCTTCCGGATCATCCCGGCAGACACAGTGGCCGCCCGATTCTGGTGCCGTCGAATAACCGCGTTCGTCGGCTGGTTTGCCTTTGGTCGGGTGCTCGTCGGGTTCGGGCGCACCCTTGGCTACTCGCTGGAGAGCCGCCAGCTCATTGCCTACGCGCTCGGCCTAGGCCTCCTCGCCATCGCGCTGGAAGCGGTCTGGCGCCGTCCCGCAGTGTCGGACGAGCAGGAGGCGCCCTCCGCCCCGACGCATCGTCTCGGCCGCGGCGCCCGCAACGCGATGATGTCCGCCGGTATCGTTTTGCTGTGGGTGCTCTGGGTAGCTCACGCCATGTCGAGTTTCTGGCTCGTTCTGGTGATCATCACCTTGCCGCTTGCCATCGCCGTCACCCGCCGCGCGGTCGAGCATCTGCTGCGGCCGCCCGGCACGCGCGAGACGGCTGAGGGTCCCTCCGACGTCCTCACGGTCATCCTCGAGCGCGGCATCCGGGCGCTGTTGATCATCGGTGCGGTCGCCGTGCTCGGCTGGGGCTGGGGTGTCGACGTCGTTAACCTCGCCGGGCAGGACACCTTGTTTGCCCGGATCGCCCATGGCGTGCTGAGCGCTGTCGTCATACTGCTCGTCGCCGACCTTTTGTGGCACGCGATCAAAGCGGCGATCGATCGCAAACTCGCCCAAAGCGTCGACCTTGGCCTGCCGAACACCGACGAGGCGCGCCGGCAGGCGCGGCTGCGGACATTGCTGCCGATTTTTCGCAATGTTCTGTTCGTCGTCGTCATCGCTGTCGCCGCGCTGATGGCGCTGGCGGCGATGGGCGTCGAGATCGGCCCGCTGATCGCCGGTTTGAGCGTCGTCGGGGTTGCGATCGGCTTTGGCGCGCAGACCTTTGTCCGCGACGTCATTGCCGGCATGTTCTATCTGATGGATGACGCCTTCCGGGTCGGCGAGTACATCCAGAGCGGCAATTACAAGGGTACGGTCGAAGGCTTCAGCATTCGCTCGGTCAAGCTGCGACACCACCGTGGCCCGGTCTACACCGTGCCGTTCAGCCTCTTGGGTGCAGTCCAGAACCAGAGCCGTGACTGGGTCATCGACAAGCTGATGGTCGGCATCACCTACGACAGCGATCTCGAGCGCGCCCGCAAGCTGATCAAGCAAATCGGACTGGATCTGCAAAAGGACGAAGAGTTCGCGCCGCTGATCCTCGAGCCATTGAAGATGCAGGGTGTCGAAAACCTCGGCGATTTCGCGGTCCAGATCCGGATGAAGATGATGACCCTGCCGGGCGAGCAGTTCGTCATCCGGCGCAAGGCCTATGCGATGATCAAGAAGGCGTTCGACGAAAACGGCATCAAATTCGCCTTCCCGACCGTGTCGGTCACCGGCGAAGGCGAAGCTTCCGCCGCCACCGCTGCCGTAGCACAGCGCGCTCTGGAGCTGACCCATCCCGCGGCGGCAGCGGCAGAGTAGGCACGCGTCAGCGGATGATCAGCACGTCGCAGGTGAGCTGCTCGGTGAGTTCGCGCAGATCGTCGGGCCCGGGATCGTGCTCGGCCGTTTCGAGGACCAGCAACCGACAATCGAGTTCACTGATCCGTTGGCGAAGTGCGGCCGGTTCAGGTGCTACGGGCTCGGTCTGAAGGTTCAGCGAACGCCCTTTCAGCAGCCCTGCTACCCACGCCGCAAAATCGTCCGATCCGGCGAGATCGGGGGTCGCGGCCACAGTCAGGCTGCTATCGCCGAAAGCGGCGATCTGCGCCGCTATATCGACTGTCCGCGCCGATTGCGGGCTGCGACGGCGCAGCAGAGTAAAGACCGAGCCCCCGCTTTCCCACTCGCGCCGAGCCAGCAGGAAGGGCCGGGAGATGGTCGCCGTCCACGACCAGCAGCGCGACGCGATGCGGAAATGGCCGCCGATCGGGCGGGTCACCGCGCCGATAACGACAAAATCGTCCTCGCCGCGGAGGGCATCGAGCGCAAGCGGGCCGCGCCCGACCTCGAACGACCACTTCACACCATGCCGATCCGCCGCAGCGGCAAGTTCGCGCCGCACCCGCTCGGCGAAGGCACGGAAATGATCTTCGACGTGATCCCTGGTTAACGGCTCGAGCCCGCTACCCAGCGTTACCTGGCGCGCAAAGGGCAGACCGGCGAGGCCGATCAGCTCTTCATCTTCGATAAAGATGCCGTGCAGCGGGGCTCGCCAGCGCGCCGCCAAGCGCACCGCCGTATCGATCGCAGTGCCGGTTTCAGAAGCGGCGTCGAGCGGAACGACGACGCGTTTGATCCCCCGTGTCATGAGCGGGTGGCGATGGTGGCATTGCGCGCCAGCTCGGCGGCTTTGGCGGCAAAGGCGTCGAGTCGTGCGGCGACGCGGTGGTTGATGGTGCCTGCGGGGTAATTTCCATCCTTGCCAGGTTCGCCGGCCCGAAGACCGGTCAGCAATGCCAAACCCTGATCGACGGTCTCGATCGGAAAGATGCGGAAGCGCTCCTCGGATGCCGCGGCGACGACATCCCGGCGCAGCATCAGGTGCTTGACGTTGCTCGCCGGGATGATGACGCCCTGCCGCCCGGTAAAGCCGGTAATTCGGCAGGCGTCGAAAAACCCCTCGATCTTCTCGTTGACGCCGCCGATCGCCTGGATCCGGCCGAGCTGATCGACCGAGCCGGTAACCGCGAAAGACTGGTCGATCGGCGCGTCGGCCAGCGCGGAGAGCAGGGCGAAAAGCTCGGCGGCTGAGGCGCTGTCGCCGTCCACCCCGCCATAGGATTGCTCGAAGACGAGGCTGGCGTTGAGTGACAACGGCCGGGTATTGCCGAACCGTCCGCCGAGAAAGCCGCTGAGGATCAAGACGCCCTTGGAATGCAGCGGGCCGCCGAGGGCCACTTCGCGCTCGATGTCGACGACCTCGCCGCGCCCGAGCCGGATGCGCGCAGTGATGCGGCTCGGGTTGCCGAACGAGAGACTGCCGAGCGTCATTACCGAGAGGCCGTTGACCTGGCCGACCTGTTCGCCGTCGGTCTCGACCCGGATGGTCTTGCGGCCGATCTCCTCCTGCAGGCGGCGGTAGATTCGGTCACCGCGGCGGAATTGGGCGTCGATCGCCTTCTGCACCTCAACCGCCGTCACGATGCCGTTGCCGGCGCCGGCGGCCAACTGGTCGGCCTCCTGCAGCAGGTCGACGATTTCGCGCAGCCCGGCGGACAGCCGGTCGGCCTCGCCGGTGAGCCGCGCCGCCCGCTCGACGACCCGCGCCACCGCGCTGCGGTCGAACGGCAGGAGCTTTTCGCGGCGCACCACGCCGGCGATGAAGCGGGCGTAGAGCAGGGTCGTCTCCGGCGTGCGCTCGACCCGGTCGTCGAAGTCGGCGGCGATCTTGAAGAGCTCCTTGAAGTCTTCGTCGACCGAACTCAGCAGGTAATAGAGCGAGGGCGGGCCGAGCAGCACGATCTTGACGTCGAGCGGGATCGGATCGGGCTGGAGCGAGACGGTGCTCGCCACAGTCAGCAACTGTTCCAATGTTTCGATGCGGATCTCGCCGGCATTAAGTGCGCGCTTGAGTGATGCCCAGCCGAAATTCCCGGCGAGCAGCCGTTGCGCATCGAGCATCAGATAGCCGCCATTGGCGCGGTGCAATGCCCCCGGGGTCAGAAGGTTGAAGTCGGTGACGAGGGTGCCGAAGCGAGCAATGTACTCAACCCGGCCGACCAGGGTTTGGTGGGTCGGGTTATCCTCGTAGATCACTGGGGCGCCGTGCTGCCCGCCATTGTCGACGATAACGTTGACCTGATAGCGGCGGAAGCGCGCTTCGGTCATGGCTTCTTCGGCCGGGGCCGACACCGCAACTGGGGCCGGCACTCCCGGAGGGGGCTGCGCCGGCGCCAGAAAATCGTCTGCATTTTCCTTGATGTCACGCTCGACCGCGTCGAGATGCTGCACGACATCAGGCAAGTCGCGATACCCGGCGCGCAGCTCGTCCATCATCAGCGCGATCGCGGCGCCCGTCGTGCTGCGGTTGAGCTCGCGGACGGCCTCCCGGTGCTCGCGCTCCCACTGCGGCACCTTCTGCATTACCGCTTCGAGCTCGCCCTGCATCTCTTCGAGGTCGTGCTGGATACGCTCGCGCTCGGCCTGCGGCAGCGCCTCGAACAACTCGGGAGTCAACACCTTGCCGTCGCGCCGCGGCGCCAGCGCCAGTCCCATCGGGGTGCGCAACAGCGTAATGCCTTTCTCCTCACCACGCCCCTGCAGCTCGCTAAACGCCTGCTCGTTGCGCTGCTTGAATTGCTGGTCGATGACGTCGAGCCTGGCTCGGTAGTCGTCGCGCTCGAAGGCCGCCGGCAAGGCGGCGCGCAATTCCTCGACGAGCCGCTTCATCGCCTCCCGCAAACCATTGCCGCGCCCTGGCGGCAGCTGGAGGCGGCGCGGTTTCTGGGGATCGATGAAATTGTTGACGTAGCACCAGTCGGACGGCGCCGGCATGGCCTCGGCGCGGCGCCGCAACAGATCCCGGATAACGGTATGCTTGCCGGTGCCGCTGGCGCCGAGAGCGTAGACATTGTAGCCCTTGTGGCGCATCGCGACGGCGAACTGCACCGCCTCGACCGCACGGTCTTGACCGATCGGTTCCAGGAGATCCGCGATCTCCGTAACCTGCTCGAACGGCAACTCGGTCGGGTCGCAAGGCCGATGGAGCAGAGCGGCGGGAAGCGGCCGACCGGCTTCGACGGCCGGGAGCCTGGTCCTAGGCTCCGGGCTGCTGTTTCTTGTCAAGAATGCGCTGGTGCAGGTTGCGGACGATCATGTCGGTCAGCCGCTCGTTGTGCATGAAGAGCCGCTGCCCGATCGGGTAGGGATCCTGCTTGGTGACCTCGATCGGCTCCTTGAGCGCGTCCTCGGCGGAGAGGCCGCGGTCGACAAACCGTTCGATGCAGCCGACCCAGTTCTCGACGATCTGGCCCTGCTCCTTCAGGTAGGCCTTGGTGCACGGGTCGCCGTGCCCGGGCACGATCGTCTCGACATCGAGCGCCTCGATGCTCTTGAGCGCCGCGAGCCATTCCCAGGGATCGCATTCCTGCAGCCACGACCGGCACTTGTAGAAGACGTTGTCCCCGGTGAAGACGACCCCTTCTTCCGGCACGAGGACCGAGGTCTGGGGTGCCGTGTGCCCAGGCATGTGGATGATGTCGAAGGTGTGATTGCCGACGTTCAGCGTCAGCGTGTCGGTAAAGGTCAGCTTTGGCGGGTTGGCCGCCGGGTAATCGGGGTGCCCGACGAGCCAGACGCTATCGGGATCGGTCTCCTTGAAACGCTCGCGCTTCTCTTCGAGCGAGCCGAAGGCGTAGAGATAGCGCTCGAAGCATTCCTGCAATTTGACTTGGCCGACGACCGTCACATTCGGGAAATAGGCGTTGCCCGAGATGTGGTCGCCATGCGGCTCGGTGTTGATCAGATAGCGGATCGGTGCCTTCTCCTCCATCCGCTCGCGCCAACGCACGGCGTCGATCGGCTGCTGCGGCGAGTCGATCATCACATAGCCATCGCTGGTCTCGACAAAGCTCGGGTTGCAGCCGGCAAAATAGATTTCGGTGAACGAGTTCGGTCCGACCCTGCGCATCGACACCTCCCGTTGCAGCTGATGCCGGCGATTGTCCCCGATCGGCCGGGCCCGCACAAGAGTGCGGGCTACTTCGTCGGGTAGCCGCGGGAGCCTGCCACTGATGTCGAACCACGGGGTCTTGCGATCCACAAAGATGTGACAGCCGAGCAGCAGATTGACCCCGGTATTGCGATCGAAGGTGAAGGGGCGAAGCATCTGTTGCTATAAAAAGCGGCCGGTTCGAGCAGAGAAACCGCCGCGTGCCCTGGCCTGTCGCATGCCACTCCCGCGTTTGAGCTGCGCGCGCCCCGTGCATGCACGATCAAGGGCAGCGGGATCGCCCTCCAGCCTGCGCGGCCACGCGTCTTGCAATCATCATAAAAATGCCGAGTTCGCAACGTAAGCTGCGACCGCATCGGTTGCCGGGATGGCTGCGGGTCTTTCTACCAAAAAGCGATATTTTGCTGCAGATTCGCTGTAGGAGCAGCCAATGAGCGACAGGCAATTAAACTTACGGTTATGATCAGCCCGTCGCGACGGCGCCGTCCCACGCCGACATCCTGGCTTGCCACCGTGCCGAATGGGGCTTGGATCAACGGGCCGGGCCAACGGGGTCAGAGCGATGCGAAGCCACGGACCTCCAGCGCTTAGGCGAACGCGCCCGGCGCCATCGGGTAGTCGGAAAAGAACAGTGCCGCGCCAAAATCCGTCGGCCTCTGCCAGCCCGCGGCGGCGTGGCTGTTCTGCGCTATGCCATGCGGACCCTGACGGCTTCGGGGCCTTTGCGGCCCTCGGCGATGTCGATCAGCACGCGCTGGCCTTCAGTGAGGGTGCCGATGCCGGAGCGCTCCAGCACCGAAGCGTGCACAAAGGCATCCTTGCCGCCGCCCTCGCGAACAATGAAGCCGAAGCCTTTCTGCGCGTTGAACCACTTGACCGTGCCCACCTCTTCGACAGCAGTCTCGAGCGACGGCCGGCTTGCGGTTGGGTAGGCAGAACGCCGCGGCGCTGCCGGAGCAGCCGTACTGCTGTCAACGCTGAGGACCTCGGTGACCTGCGGGCCTTTCTGACCCGGCGCCACGCGGACCTCGAGCGTTTCGCCCGGCTGTACTGCAGCGATGCTGGCGCGTTCGAGGACCGTCGCATGAAGAAAGGCATCCCCGGAGCCGTCGCTGAGCTCGACGAAGCCAAATCCCCTTTCCGGCTTGAACCATTTGACAACGGCGCGGACCGGCGGTCCGGAGGGGGTCTCGAACCGTGATGGGCTAAAGCGCGGTGTCGCTCCGAATTCGCGGAGATGCGGGTCGTAGCCGTCATCGTCGAACTCGCGGCGTCGGGTCTGACGAAAATTCCTGTCTCTGATCAAGTCTGCTTCCTGTCGAATCGGTTCACGGCCCCAATGGCGACCGCAGAAGCCGATTGTTCCAAAAAATCGCGTCGGGCGCGAGCGGAATAAATTCGGAAAGAGGAGATTGCCGCACGCCGGGCAAAATCGCGCGGTTTTCGACTGCTTGCACCTTCGCCGGGCATGCCGAGGTCCCACTGTTTTCGCCTCAACGCTCAGCCGCCTCGGAAGTTCGGTTCCTCCGATCTGTCGTCACAAATTTTCGGCGGGCCGCGACCGCGTCGACGGTCAGTAAAACGTCGGTTCGAGCTGCGGCGGGCACGCGAAACGCGAGGCCAAGAAAGCGTGGCACAAGAAGACGGAACCAGTCTATATGACCGGGCGTTGGGGTTGGCGCCTCGACAACGGAATTTGGTAAGCAGGAGACTGACGGAATGCCCAGGAAACTCGCAGTAGCGGTTAGTGCGTTCGGCCTCGTGGCTGGCGCTTTGGCGCTCGGGATGCCGGCGCAGGCGCAGGGCGTAAAGGCCGGGGTGCTCACCTGCAACGTGGCCAGCGGTTTTGGGTTCATCTTCGGCTCATCGAAGTCGGTCAACTGCAGCTTCTCGCCGCCGGGAGGCCCTCCGCAACACTATGTCGGCTCCATCGACAAATTCGGCGTCGACATCGGCTATACGTCCGGCGGCGTTCTCGTTTGGGCGGTCCTGGCGCCGACCACCGCACCGGCACCCGGCTCGCTGGCCGGATCCTACGGCGGCGCCACAGCAAGTGCCACGGCAGCCGTCGGGGTCGGGGCCAATGTTCTGGTCGGCGGATCGGGGAACACGATCTCGCTGCAGCCGCTCAGCATCGAAGGCAACACCGGCCTCAACATCGCGGCCGGCGTCGCCGCGCTGACCCTAACTTTCCAGCCGGGATAAAAGAGCGCGCGTTCTTCGCCCCGTCGCGGGTCTCCGGGGCGAAGTCAGCCGCGAGGGAGGAACCGTGATGCCGACACTCCAGTGCTCGCCGGACGGGCAGCTCCGCTACCTCGTCGACGACTTTACCGACCCTTGGCGCCAGTCGGAGACGATCCTGCTGCTCCACGGCAATGCCGAAAGCGGGGCGGCGTGGTATGGGTGGATGCCCAATCTTGCACGCCGCTTTCGCGTTGTCCGACCGGACATGCGCGGGTTTGGCCAGTCGACGCCGATGCCGCGCGATTTTCCGTGGACGCTGGACGTTGTAATCGGCGATTTCGTGCGGTTGATGGACGCGCTCGGCATCGAGCGTTTTCACCTCGTCGGCGCCAAGATCGGCGGGACCATCGCCCGCGCCTTCGCGGCGCGCCGGCCCGAGCGCGTGCTTACCTTGACGGTCGTCGGCACGCCCCCGCCGATGCGTGAGGGTGCGGCCGAACGCGCGCCCGAGCTGGCCGAGGAATTCGAGCGGCACGGCGTCGAGCATTGGGCGCGTCGTACCATGGCTGGTCGCCTAGGCGGCACCTTTCCTGTCGAAGGCGTCGAGTGGTGGATCCAGTTCATGGGGCGCACCGCGGTTTCGACCCAGATCGGCTTCATGAAGACAATCGCTTGCGCCGATATCAGAGCTGACCTGCCGCAGATCCGGTGCCCGACTTTTGTCATCACGACCGACGGCAGCGGGCTCGCCTCAGTCGAGGAGACCCGGGCGTGGCAGCAGCAGATCGCCAATTCGCGCCTGCTGGTCCTGCCCGGCAACTCCTACCACGTGGCGGCGAGCCACGCCGAGCGCTGCGCGGAGGCGACACTCGACTTCATCGCCCGCAACGGCGGCACGTAAACCTCGAAAGGATCAGCGCACTTTGCGTTCGCCCACTCGCGTTGCCGTCGCCGGGTCGTTCCGGTCGTCGCGCCAAGTTGGATGGGTGAAGTGGATGACAAAGTCTCCATTATAGGAGACCACGGCATTGTCAAATACCAACCTTCCAATGCGCCGCCAATTCGCAAAGGTCCGCCGTTGAAAAAAATTCGGGCCTTTAGTTGACCCTTCATCGGTGACCTCAATGTGAAAGATCAATGTTCGCTTGGGTATAGGGTCGCCTCGATCAAATATTTGCGCCATAATTTCGTCGCGAAAATCCAAGGCTTCGCCCGGGATTCTCGGCTGGGCGGAATCGACAAGCAGGCGCATAAAGGCTGGCGCTCGCGTCGGTTCACCGTCCGGTTTTCCGAGCTCGGCGATTTGGTAGACCTGCCGCTGCGTCGGTTCCTTATCGGTCTTGTTAAAGAGTATTGATTCGACAAGCAAAACCGGCACACCAAAGCCGCGGCGCCAGCTCGTCGTATTGGGTGCGTTGAGCAGTTCAGCGTCGTTGATGTAGTCGGTGCGGTCGCCGCCGATGTCCTGCTGAGTGATGAAATTGGCGGTGCGGAGGGGTTCGCCATGGTTGGGATCGGCAGTTGGAAAGAGTTTGCCGACCAGCGATAGCGACCGTTCGTGCCCGCGCCGCGTTTCCTTGCAGCACGTCGAATAACGTCCGACGACCAGCGCCCGGCTGTCCCGCCGGAAATAACCGGAATACGGCGTCTGTTCGAAAATCTCCCACTGACCCGTCAGGCATATGCCGTTGGGATGAATAATCCGCCGGAAGCCCTTACGATCGCCGCCCCATCGCAGATCGGCGCGAGAATCGACGGCTCTCGCAACCGCTTGACGAAAAAAGTAAGGCAGCCCGGTTGGCAGAGCCCCCCGCAACGCGCTGGCCAGGCTCACGCCGTAGATCGGGATTGGCGGCTCGCCGGCGGCACCCCAGACCCTCTGGTACGGGTTCGCGAATAGAGCAGCCCGTACGTCCGAGAACCGCGACCCGCGATAGGCGCGGTCTTCTTCGGTGACCTCTTCCGTTCCAAAAAAATCCGGTTCCATGGCGCTGTCCCCCGCACCAAAACCCGGCTTACTTCGGCAGCAGCTGCGCTCCCGCAGGAACCGGCACCTCGAAAACGTTGAGGGTTACCGAGACGAACGAGTAATAGCCGATGAGACCGGTCAGGTCGACCAGCCCGCGCTCGCCGAAGCGCTGCTTGACCTTTTCAAAGAGGCCGTCATCGACGCCATGATTGCGGTAGTAAGTGCTGCAGAAATCATAGACGAGCTGCTCGTCGGGGTCGGCGAAAACCGGCGTGCGGCGCTCGGCGATCGCGTCGATGACCTCCTCGGCGAGCCCGGCCTGGCGGGCGAGCCGGGCATGGGCCTGCCATTCGAACTGCGCGGTCCAGTAGCGCGCCGTCACCAGGATCGCGATCTCGGTCAGCCGCGGCGAAAAATCGGTGCCGAACCTCACATGAGCGCCGAGCTTGTGGGCATGGTCGGCGAGCCCGGGGCTGTTGAGCCAGACATGCGCCGGCGGCGGCACCGCGTGACGCGGCCCGGCCACGACATCGTCCCACACTCGGCGCTGCGCCTCACTTAGCTCGTCGCGCTCGAGCTCTCGGTATCGGGTCATTGTCGCCTCCGAACAGTCGCCCCGACTCAATGGAGCCGCGGCTGGACCTTCTCGCACAGCAATTGCAGCGAGCGCATGACGCGCTCGTGCGGAACGAGGCCGCCGCAATTCAGTTCGGCGAGGATGCCGCTGAGCCCGAGTTGCTCTCTGAGCTCCGCGAGACGATCGGCAACCATCTCCGGCGTGCCGAGGATGGCCCGGCCGCGCCGCGCCTCGTCATACGTCATTGTCTGCAACCGTTGGGCCCCCTCGATCCGCCGCGCGGTGTCGAAAATGCCGGCGCGATTTGCCGATTCCGCGAGCCTCGCACCCAGGTAGCGGTAGAATTGCATCAGGCTCTCTTCGGGATCGGAGAGCGCCTGTTCGACGGTGTCGCCGACATAGACCGGGGCGCGCAGATAGACTTCACCCTCGCCGGGATGACCGGCGGCCTTCCAGGCATCACGATAGATCTGCAGATTGGGGAGCACCTCTTCGATGGTGCCGCGCCGTGCGCCGACAAAGATCGCATAGCCCTGCCGCCCAGCGGATATGAAGGTGTCTTCACGGTTTGCTGCGATCCGGACCGGTGGATGCGGCATGTGGTACGGCTTTGGCACAATGCAAACATTGTCGTAATTGTAGTATTTGCCGGTGAACGAGAAGCGTTCCTCGGTCCATGCGCGCTTGACGACTTCGAGCACTTCGGCAAAGCGTTCGGGGCTTTCGCCGTAGGGGATGCCATAGGCCTCGTAAGCGCGCGGGAAGCCGCTGCGACCGACCCCGAAAATCAGCCGGCCATGGCTGATATGATCGACGGTGGCGGTATCTTCGGCCAAGCGCAACGGCTGGCACAACGGCAGAACCTGGACGCCGAGACCGATCTTGATGTTTTTGGTGCGGGCGGCAATCGCACTCGCGATCGTCAGCGGCACCGCGCAGACCGACCGTTCGGGCGCCATATGGATTTCCGCCAGCCAGATCGCGTCGAGACCCCAACGCTCGGCGGCATCGACCTGGTCGAAGGCGGTGGTGAACGCCTCGGCCTCGCTCTGACCCGGGCGCCGCTGAAACTCGTGGAACACGCCGAACTCGAAACCCATCAAAGGTCCTCCTGCTACTTTGCCGCCAAGACTTGCATCTGCGGCTCGCCGGCGAAGGCCGGCATGATGTCGCGCGCGAAGCGGCGGATCTGCTCGCGCGATCCGCCGAAATTGATGATCACGTATTCGACGCCGCCCTGCCGCAATCTTTCGAGCTTGCGCATGATCTCGTCGGGGGTACCGAAGAGGGCGCTTTCGGCGCTCTCGTGCCGGGCCTCCTTTTCATCGTCGAGAATGTAGCGGGTCCGCGTCTCGCCGTCCGGGCGACGCGCCAACGCGTTGATCCGCATATGTCCCTGGTAGCGCCGCTCGATCGCGGCCTCTTTATCGGCCGCGTCCTTGGCGATGTGCACGGCCCGGGCCACACCCACCTCCATCGGGTTGAAGGGACGCCCCAGCGCTTCGACCTCGCTGCGGAATTGGGCGACTTGCCCGAGGGTCTCCTCGGCAAGCGAATGCTGCCCCAAGAGCATGTTATAGCCGCGTCGGGTGACCTCGCGGACCGAGTTCGGACTGCCGGCACCCATCCAGAACGGCGGGTGCGGCTTCTGTGCGGTCGGCGGCTCGACGACGATGTTGTCGAACTGCCAGTACCGGCCGTTGTGGGAGAACGGCGTTTCCGAGGTAAAAGATTTGGTGATGACCTCGAGCGCTTCCTCGAAGCGCGTGTCGGCTTCCTCCAGGGGTATGCAGAACCCGGCAAATTCGTTGTGGCGGTAGCCCTTGCCGATCCCGAAATCGAGCCTGCCGCCGGATAGGAGATCGAGCGTCGCCGCCTGCTCGGCCAGCAGCACGGGATTGTGCCAGGGCAAGACCAGGACGGCCGTGCCGAGGCGCAGATCGCGCGTGCGCGCGCCGAGCCAAGTCAAGAGATTGAGGCTCGCTGAGACCTGGCCAAAGCCGGTGAAGTGGTGCTCGACGAGAAAGGTACTGTAATAGCCGAGCGCCTCGGCCTCGACATTGTTCTCGATAAAGTCGCGGAAGCCCTGGCTGCTGTCGGTGTCGGGGCCGCTGCGCCGGGCTTGGGCACTGCCGAAGAGTCCAAATCGCATAGCCTTCTCCTAAAGGTTGCGAGGCCAGCGCTCATTGTTACCGTCACCCCCGCGAAAGCGGGGGCCCAGAGCCTGCCCCTGGCTTGAACAGGGGGCAACAGCTTCAGTGCTTGGCTCCCTGGATTCCCGCTTTCGCGGGAACGACGTAATCCGGCTACCGGCCATCGCGTCACCGCCAGAACTGGCGCGAGGCGAGGCGCGCGCCTTCAGCGAGGCTGGCGAGCTTGGCCCAGACGATCGCCGGGTCGACCGCGGCCTGGCCAACCCAGGTGCCATAGCCGCAATCGCTGCCGGCGATTACATTCTCGCGGCCGACGAGATCGGCATATCGGGCGATGCGCTGGGCAATC
>DATNKF010000180.1:0-10118 GCA_035603555.1 Allostellaceae bacterium | reverse complement strand
GAGTGCATCCTCGAGCGAGGCTAGCCTGAAACGGCCCGACCGACGTGCCGCATCTCGGACTCGTCGTCGTGGTGGTGCGCTGGTGCGGACGAGGCCCAGCGCTGGTGGATCGAGGCGCTGAGGTTTATCCTTCATCCCGCCACGGGGAGGACACCGACATGAGCGCAGCAGAAGGCTTTGTCGTATCCGCGGGGGGGCGGTAAGCGTTTTGACTCGCCGACGCCCGGCCGCTCCTTTGCCTTGAAGCTGCTTGGTCGCGAGACCAATCAGAGCATCATGATGTTCGAGGAAACCCTGCCGGCCGGCACCGCAAGCCTCTTCCATCTGCACCGCGACAGCGACGAGGTCGCTTGGGTGCTCGCCGGCGAATTCACTTTTATGATCGGCGAGGCGGTCACGGTCGGCGGGCCCGGCACCTGCGCATTCATGCCGCGCGATGTCCCGCATGCCTGGAAAAACACCGGCAGCGAAACCGGGCGGGTCCTGTTTCTCTATACCCCGGCTGCCGCCGGCGGCCTCATCGAGGCGCTCTCGGAGCACCGCCCGGCCGACGCCGACGAACACGCCAAACTCTTCGAGCGCCACCGCTGGAAGGTCGTCGGCCCAAACCCGCTTTGAAGCGAGCGACTTTGCGCGGGGGCAGGATCGGTCTGGCCGCGGCCGTGCTCACCAACCGCACAAGGTTGTCGCGGCGACGTGAAGCTTCTTGGCGCGCTGCGCCCGGGTAAGCCCGAGCTTCGGGCGGATGTCCCGCATATCCAACCGCAGGGCCAGCGATTGGGTGCGCGGCGCCAACTCCGGATCCTCTGCGAGCCGACAAGGCTGTTCCGGGGAAAATTCGAGGACCATCTTTCCGAAAGTTTGCCAGCGAAGTCTCCCGCAAACGACGTTTAATTACCTCTCGCTCCGCCTGGCCGGGGGGAGAGGGCAGGGTGAGGGGTGCAGACGGTCTGAACCGGTTCGCCGCACCGCCCACCTCACCCTCCCATCGCTACGCGAAGGGTCCTCCCTCTCCCCCCTGAAGGGCGGAGAGGGGCTCTTCTTATCGAAAGCAAGCGTGGTCGAGCCGGCCGCGGACGACGTCGTCGAGATGGCGAACCCGACGACGGCACAGACCAGTGTGCCCGGGCACCATTTTTATCTCGACGGCGATGGGCAGGCTCGGGCGGCGGGTCAAATATTTCTTGCAGTCGGGGCGCTCACAGCCGAGCTTTTCGGTTGCGATTGCCGAAAATACGAGCGTCGTTGCCAACAGCCTGCCGCTCCGCGTCGTCCGCCAGGCATCGCCACAAGTCATCCCCCCGAAAATTGCCACAAAAGCATGTTACCACCCATGGCATTAGTAATGGTTTCGGACCAAAGGATGCTCTCGTTGCGCGCCTTCGCGCCAAATCTATACCGGCCTCCCGCACCTCCTGTTCGTTCGGCTGTGTGCCTAAAGCCGAGGGATTCCGCCGCCGATAGCGGAAAGCCTCCCGGCTGGGCGGCCTGCGGCATCGGTTTCACGCTTTCGAACAGCCTGCTGATCATTATCGGCGCGCTCGCCGGCTCGTGCGGCGCGATCCTCAGCTCCATCATTGCGCAAGTGCGGCGGTGGAATGCTTCTTGCCACGATCGCACCAAGGTCGAAGCGTATCTATGCGGCAAGATCGCGAGCAGCGGCGGCAGGTTTCGAATTTCCTGCCTATTCCGCTGCCAATTCCCTGCCGGCGCTTGCATCGGTGTCCGTAACCCCCTGAAAAAAGTAAGCTTATCGGCGATGAGCCGGGCTGATTTGCGTTTTCTCCCTGAGATCTCCCTGCCGGCAGGGAAAATCCGATGGGTGAGCCGCGCCGCAGCGCACTTGCCGATGCGGCGGCGCGGCGCGAATATTGCCGAAGGCGAGCTCAGGAGGATTGGCGATGCTGTCGCGCGAGGAAAACGAGCTGATCACCAGGGTGGGGCAGGGCAGCCCGACGGGCAACACGATGCGGCGCTATTGGATCCCGGCCCTCCTCGCGCACGAGATCGCCGAGCCCGACGGTCCGCCGGTGCGGGTGCGGGTCCTGGGCGAAGACCTCGTCGCGTTTCGCGACAGTGAGGGGCGAGTCGGGCTCCTCGACGAGTATTGCCCGCATCGCCGCGCCTCGCTCTTCTTCGGCCGCAACGAGGAATGTGGGCTGCGCTGCGTCTATCACGGCTGGAAGTTCGATGTCGCCGGTAGTTGCGTCGACCAGATGAACGAGCCGGCCGAGAACCACTTCCTGCACAAAGTCCACATCACCGCATATCCGACAGTAGAGCTGGGCGGGATCGTGTGGGCCTATCTAGGGCCGCCCGAGCGTATGCCGGCCGCACCCAAATTCGCCTGGACCCAGGCGCCGGAGACGCATCGGCACGTGACCAAGGTCATCCAGGAGTGCAACTGGCTGCAGGCGCTGGAGGGCGGCCTCGACACCTCGCACGCGCCGATCATGCACCGGCTGTTGACCGACAACGCGGCGCGCGGCGGCATCAAGCCATCAAACCCCTATGTGCGGGCAGGAGCGCCCAGCATTGTCGTCGACATCACCGATTACGGCTATCAGTATGTCGGCATCAGGCCGCTCGGTGCAGACGAGATGCACGCGCGCACTTACCACTTCATCCTGCCGTTCCATCAGATCCGCGCGTCGTCGACCGAGCGCGGCTTTCTCGCCGATGCCGGGCACATCTGGGTCCCGATCGACGACGAGACCACAATGGTCTACAACTGGGCTTACAGCCGTACCGACGAACCGTTCAACGACGAGGATCGGCTCGAGCGCGGGCTCGGCAACGGGCCGCTGCATGTCGACCAGACAACCTTCCGCTCGACGGCAAACCGGCAGAACGATTACCTGATCGACCGCCAAGTTCAGCGCACCGAGAGCTTTACCGGGATCGACGGGATCAACGTGCAGGACCGCGCGATCCAGGAAAGCATGGGCCGCATCGTCGACCGCAGCAAAGAGCACCTGGGTCCGGCCGACAAGGCGATCATCCAGATGCGGCGGCTCCTGCGCCAGGCCGTGAAGACGGTCGAGGAGGGCGGTACGCCGGCCGGCGTGGGGCCAAGCTATTATCCGCTTCGCGCCGCCCTCGAAGTGCTGCCGCGCGATGCCGACTGGCGCCGGATACTCGCGCCCGACATCACCCGGGAGAAAATCCTGCAAACGGTTTGACGTCGGGCGGAGGGATCCATGTCGAGGTTCCGCGTATAATACCGATAATACCGAGTCGATGGGGGTTGGCGCCTAGTCTGGCGAGGTAATTGCTCGGATGCGCTTGGCACCCGCGTTGCGACTGCGCGCGGCGGCGAAGTCCCGGGCTGTTCAGGCCGTTGGCTGAAAAAGGTGCCGATGCTGCAAAGAGCCCTCTCCCAGGTTGCTGAGGCGATGACCGATGTGCTCGCCGTTCGCCGCGAGCCCCTCGGCGCGGACGAGTTGATCGCGCGTGCCCGGCGCCGCACCGGCCTGTGCGATTTTGGCGATACGCCCTTTGAGGACTCGCTGCGGCAGTTTCTGCGTGCCTGCCGCGAGGAGGGGGATCTGACCCTCTTCGGTCAGCTCGCGACCCGCTGGGATGCGGTGCGCTTCCTGTCCAACCTGCTGCGGCTCCGCGCAGAAGAGAAACGGGCGCCGGAAATACTCGATCAGCCCATCGAACGCCCGATATTCATCGCCGGCCTCCCCCGCTCCGGCACCACCTTTCTGCACACCCTGCTGGCGCAAGACCCCACCAACCTGGTGCCGCGCGTCTGGCAGCTGATTTACCCCTATCCGCTCCAAGAATCCCGCACCGGCCGCGATCCCCGGCCGGGGCGGGTCTCCCGCCAGCTCCGCCTGTTCGGCGTTCTTGCGCCCGAGTTCCGGCGCATGCACCCGATCGACGCTAATTCACCACAGGAGTGCTCCGAGATCACAGCGCATGTCTTCGCCAGCCTGCGCTTCGATACGACCTACCCTATTCCAAGCTATCGGCTCTGGCTCGATGCCGCCGGGCACCTCGCCTCCTACCGATTTCACAAGCGTTTCTTGCAACACCTCCAGCATCAGTCGCCGAGTGTCGGGCAATGGGTGCTCAAATGTCCCGACCACATTTTTGCGCTCGCCGAGCTTCGCGCGATCTATCCCGATGCAGCCATCGTGTTCGTCCACCGCGATCCGCTTGCCGTTCTGGCGTCGGTTGCTCGGCTGACCGAAGTGCTCAGACGGCCGTTCTCCCGGCATATCGACAAGCTCGCGATCGGGCGGCAGGACAGCGACCGCTGGCTCGCAGCGACCGAGCTGATGATCGCCGCGGCGGATGACGGCAGCTTTTTGCCGCCGATTTTCCACATTCATTACCGGAACCTGGTGGCCAATCCGCTGGGGACGGTGGTGGCGCTCTACCGGCATTTTGGACGCTCGCTTGGCCCAATCGCCGCCGACCGCATCAGTCGGCTGGTGGCGGCTAAGCCAAATGGCGGCTACGGAGCGCGTCGCTCCAGTCTCGAGGAATATGGCCTCGGCCCCGCCCTCGAACGCGAGCGCTATGCGCGATACATGGGGCATTTCGAGATCCGTCCCGAACGCGAGGCGAGGCCATCCCGGACGGAAAAGACCTCGGTCCCGCTTGCCCCCGGGCAACCGTCCGAAACCAAGGTTACGCAGGGCATCGCGCCAGGATAGCTCTATTCGCCCGGCGACTTGGGCGCGCCCGCCGCTGCCGGCTGCTCCGCGAGACGAGGGCGGGGCATGGCCGCCAGCAATGCCGGGATGAAGATGAGGCTCGCAAGAAGGGTGCAACCCAGGCTGATCAGCAGCAGGGTTCCCATGCTCGCCGTCCCGGGATGCCCCGACAGCGCGAGCGAGCCGAATGCCGTGCCGGTCGTCAGCGCCGAGAATAGGATCGCTCGGGCGGTCGCCGATCCCAGCACCGACGTCTGACCGGCGCGCCAGTTCATCACGAAATAGATGTTGAACGACACGCCGACACCTAGCAGCAGCGGTAGCGCGATAATGTTCGCGTAATTGAGCAAAAGCGACAGCAGCACGATCACGACGACGGTCATCAGCGAGGACAGCACGAGCGGGGCCAGCACCAGCGATACGTCGAGCGGACGCCGCAACGCGACAAAGAGAATCGCCGTGATGGCGAGGAGAGCCGAAATCGCGGCAGCGCGGAACGAGCCGACGATCGTGGCGCTGGTGGCTTCAATGGTCACCGCGGCGCCGCCGGCCTCGGGTGCTAGGACAGTCACTTCGTCAACGAATTTGGCGAGCCCGCTGGTGCTCCGCGCCTCCGGTTTGGGGAGCACCTGTATGCGCGCCCGTCCGTCCGGCAGCATCCAGTCGCGGGTCAGATCGGGGGGGAGCGACTCCAGGGTTACCGGCTGCGCCCCGAGCACCGTGCGCAACTGTTCGAGCTGCGTCGGCAGAAAGCGCGTGAGCGCTTGATTGACCGAGAGTAAGACAGGATCGGTAGCTTCCGTCAGCTTGCGCAAGTCGCCGGCAATCGCCGCCAACACGTGATCGGGGGGCAGCTTTGCCAGAGCCGGCACGATCTTGCCGAGCGCGGTGCCAGCGGCCGCGCGGATCTCCGGTGGGATGACTGGTGCGGGCGGCTCTCGCGGAGCGAGGGTCGGGCCGAGAATGGTCGCGGTATCCTCGATCTGGGCCAGCTTGGCCTGCTGATCCTCCGGCACGAAGCTGTTGATCGACAATACCTCCGAAACCAACGGCAAGGTTCTCAGCCGTTGCGCGAGCGCTGCCGCCGCTTGCGCGTTCGGGGCTAAGATGTCGATGGTGAACGGGTTGGTCAGCGGCGAATCTTCGAGGTCGTACAGAGTCTGCATCGCTTCGGTATGCGGGTTCTTGGTATGCAGCGGGTCGGCGTCAAAGCCGAGCTGTGGCAACAGGACGGCGCCCAGGCTGCCGAGAAGGCCGAACCCGATCAGCAGTGGCCGACGGCGGCCGCGGACGAATTCGTCGAGCGATGCCGCCCAGCCGAAACCGACTTCGGCTCGCTCGCCGTGCGGTCGAAACAGCCCGATCGCGGCCGGAAGAAAGGTCACGGTGCAGAAAAAGGCGATCAGCATCCCCACTCCGGCGATCAGCCCCAGCTCGGCTACACCGCGGAAGTCAGTCGGGACAAAGGCGAGAAACCCCGCCGAGGTGGCAGTCGCCGCCACCAGGATTTGACCGCCGACGCGCCGGCCGGTTTCTGCCATTGCCGCGGCCGGGGCGGGGTGCTCGTGGCGGTATTCGCGATAGCGCACGCAGAACTGGATGGCGAAGTCGACGGCAATACCAACGAATAGGATGCCAAAGCCGACTGAGACCAGGTTCAAGGTCCCTACTGCGGCGGCCGCAAACAGCAAGGTCAGCATCAGCCCGAGCCCGAGCGTCAACAAGATCGGCACGATCAAACGCCAGGAACGAACCGCCAGGAACAGCCACAAGGAGATCAGCAGGATGCTGCCGACCATGCCGGTGACTGCTCCCTCGGCGACGGAGGCAAACTCCTCGTCGGACAACGCCACACTGCCGGTGATCCGCACGCGTGCGGATCCAGACTTGACGAACTCGAGCCCGGCAGCGACTGCGCGCATCGCTTCGGTGGCGGCTCCGCCCGGCTGGAGCTTGGTGTGATCGAGCTTCGGCTGGGCCAGGACGAATTTGTACTTACCGCCGAGATCGGCGAGTTCCCCGCCGAGCAGCCGCGTCCACGACAGCGGGCGTGGATGGCCGGCGATCGCGTCGGCCATTGCCTGGTGAAATCCGCTTAATGCGGATAGGTACGGCGCAAGATTGGCCTCGCCCTGTTCAACCCCGGTTCCCAACAAGCCCAGAGCGGCGAACAGCCCGCGAGCGTCGGGATCTTTGGCTAGCTCGCCGATGAATGGCTGGGCATCGATCGTCCGGTCGAGCACCTTTTCGAGCTCGTGGGGGTCGAGGAACAGCAATCCCTCCTGATGGAGGAAAGGCGACGCATCGGGGCGGCGCACGGTCAGAAAATGAGCAGGATCCCGCGCGAGCGCGTCGGCGAGTGCCCCGGCAGTTGCGTCCGTCTCCTCCGGCTCGCGGGCGTCGATAACCGCTACCAGGAGATCGCGGTACTGTGGAAAGTCGTCTCTGAACGTCATCGCCCGCTGACGCCACGGCAGGCTTTCCGCAAACATCAGGTCGGTATCGGTGCTGATCCCGAGATGGCCGGCGGCGTACCACCCGGCAAATGCCGCGAGAACGCCGCCGGCCAAAACCACCCGCCAGGCGTTGCGGCAACAGCGATCGACTAGGCCGACCAGCAAACTCTGGAATGTCATCGGGAACCGAGGCGACAAAACATTGCGGCGTTCGGCTGGTGCCCGTCTCGGCTCGCGGAGTGAACTGGGCTGACACCCGGCGCCCCGCACCGGGCTCTCCGGCGCGGAGGTGATAGTCGGATCGCGTCGCCGGCGCTACTGCAAAATACCCCCAGAAAGTTCCGCGGTCTTGCGCCGCAGGCTGACGAGCAGCCCCGGGCCGCCCCCATCGGCGAGCACCGAGCGTACTTCGGAGCGCTGCGCGGCAACCCGGCTAACCGAACCATCTGCCAGCACGTCGACGATCCGCCAGCCGCCCGCGGTTTGCCGCATCACATAGGCCAGCGCATGAGCCTGGCCCGAGGCCGATACGATCCTTGTCTGTACGACCCGGTCGTTGCCGACGGTGGTGATCGTGGGCATAAGCTCGAAACGTTCGCCGCTGTAAGCGTCGAAATTAGCCACATAGGACGCGATCGTGTAGCGTCGGAAGGCATCGGTCAGGGCCGCCTGCTGCTCGGGCGGCAACGAGGGCCAGCGCGACCCGATGACGTGGTGGACGATCGCCTCCAGGTCGAAGGTCCGGCCGATCAGCGGCGCGATTTTATCGTATCGCTGCCGGAACGGGACGGTCCTGCCGGCTTTCATGATCTCGATCAGTCCGTCGTGAAATTGCTCCACCGGTGCAGTCGTCTCGGAGGCGACCGCGGCGCGAGGCAGTACGAGAACCACGGCGGCCCCGCAGAGCGCAAGCCGCAGCAGCATGCGGCGATCAAGGGCAGTCACTGACATCAAACATTCCCAGCGTTAGACGGCGTGCAGTTTAGGCCGTGAAAGTGGAGAAGCGGTAAGCGCTCCCCGATCGCTCGACCAATTGTCGGCTACCTCGACCCGGACAGAACCTCACCCTTTGGGCCAGGGCGAATCGCCTCGCCACGGCGGAGGCTATCGGGATTGAGCCTGTCCGCGCTCTCGCCTAGGCTGAGCTCGCATCGGCGCAGGAGGAGACGTGATGAAACTCGTCAGTTTTGCAGCAGCGGGACGCAACTCGTACGGCGCGGTCGTCGGAGATGGCATCGTCGATCTCGGGCGCCGGCTCGGCGATCGCTGGCCGACCCTGCGGTCAGCGATCGCCGCGAACGCGCTTGGACAGCTGGCGAGCGAGGCGAAGGATGCCGCGCCGGATACGGCATTGTCGCAGGTGAGCCTGCTGCCGCCGATCACCGATCCCGAGAAGATCATCTGCGCCGGCCGGAACTATCGTGCCCACGCTGCCGAAGCAGGCGGTGCTCCGCCCGAGAACCCACAGGTGTTTCTGCGCCTGGTCAACACCCTGGTTGCGCACAACCAGCCGATGGTACGCCCCAGGATCTCAGGCGATTTCGATTACGAGGGTGAACTGGCCGTCGTCATCGGCAAGCCCGGCCGGCACATCGCCAAACAAGACGGCCTATCGCATGTCTGCGGCTATGCGTGCTTTAACGACGGCTCCATCCGCGACATCCAATTCAAGCATTCGGTCTCGGCCGGGAAGAACTTCCATGCGACCGGCGGCTTCGGGCCGTGGATCGTCACCGCGGACGAGATCCCCGATCCGACGCGGCTGCACCTGGTGACGCGGCTCAACGGCGTGGAGGTCCAGCACACCGGGATCGACGACCTGATCTTCGACATCCCGACGCTGATCTCCTATTGCTCGGACTGGACGCCGCTCGTGCCGGGCGACGTGATCGCGACCGGCACGCCGGAAGGGGTCGGCTTCGCCCGCAAGCCGCCCTTGTGGATGAAGCCGGGCGATGTCGTTGAGGTCGAGATTGACGGCGGCATCGGCACCCTTCGTAACCCGATCGTCGCCGAGAGCTGAAGCCACCGAGTTTTCCCTGCCGCACGGGAAAAAGCAGGGAGAAAATCGCATTTAAGCCGCGGTAATTGAGAAAAACTAAGTTATATCAAATACTTACGTATCGCAACGGACGCTCGCCGGACGCCCTAGCAGGGGAATCTTGACGATTTCCTGACATCGGATCAGGGAGAAGAGCCTACCGCCTGTGCGATCCCATGCTACCGCACACGATACGCTTCGATCTGGACCGAATTAGGGCGATCTTCATCGCCCTGCGAAGGCCGGCATGACCTCGCGCGCGAAGCGGCGCAGGCTCTCGCGGGCCCGCGCGCCGCCACCCGAGCCGCCGCCGTTGATCAGGACATAGCCGACGCCGGCCTCGCGCAGCTCCTCGAGCTTCGTGGCGATGTCGTCGGGGTTGCCGTACATGGCGCTGATTTCATTGACGGTCCGCGGGTCGCCGGTGGCGCGGTCGGGTCCGCCGTGCACCGTGCCGTCCGGCCGGGTCGCCAATTTCAGCTGGCGCATCCGATTCTGCAGGCGGCGCTCCATTGCGGCTTCTCTCTCGGCCTTATGGTCGGCGACGAAAAATGCCCGAGTCACCCCGACCTGCATCGGATCGAAATGCCGGCCGTGGGCTTCCACCTCGGATTTGTAGACCGCGATGTTCCAGGCAACGTCGGTTGGCGAGGCATACTGGCCGAGCAGCAGGTTGAACCCTTGCGCCGCAACCCGGCGGATCGAGCCTTCGCTGCCCGCACCCATCCAGATAGGCGGGTGCGGTCGCGTTGCCGGTGGCGGCTCGACGACGATATTTTCGAACCGCCAATATTTTCCGCGATGCGAGAAGGGCTCGTCGGCGGTCCACGCCGTGAGGATGACATCGAGGCATTCGTCGAAGCGCGCATCGGCCTCCTCCATCGGTACGCAGAACCCGGCGAACTCGTTGTAGCGATAGCCCTTGCCGATGCCAAAATCGAGGCGGCCGCC
>DATNKF010000179.1:0-2049 GCA_035603555.1 Allostellaceae bacterium | reverse complement strand
CGGATCGATATGGCGCGTCCCTGGCAGGGGCTGCAAGGACCCAGGCAGGCGATCGGGGATCGCAATGTCGAGGGAATTGATATCGACCCTTCCGCCAATGCGCGGATAGAGTCCGAGCGGCCCGGAGATGTCGAGGTCGAGGCCGAGGACTGCCGTCGCCAACGCACTCTGCATGAGCTCGGCGTTCTGGCCCCTGATGCGAATATCGCCAGGAAAGCCGCCTGCTGGATCGAGCCGGATCGAGCCGCTCGCCGTGATCGGCCCGCCATTGCGCGTTGTGGCGGAAGCGCTTTCGATCGTTGCTCTGTCGCCTTGCGCGATGAGACGGACGCGAATGGCGTCAAGGCGAATGCCGAGGATTGCGTCCTGGAACGAGCCATTCGAGAGCGTGATCGAGCCGAAGACCTGCGGCTGCGGCGCCGTGCCGCCCAATCGCCCATCCACCGCGACCGAACCGGTGAGGCGCCGCCCGGCTGCGGACATCGACCGGTTGGCGAGGCCCGCATCGAGATTGCCCTTGATGGCGAGATCGAGCGCGCCTTCCGCTCCAAGCGGTGCGCTGCCGGAGATTTTCAAACTGCCCGCCTGCCCGGCCGCGAGCGTTGCCTCGAGCGTCGTCCGGGCCCCCTCGAACCGCCCAGTTGCATCGACATCGATCAGCGGCAGTCCGATAGTACGCGTTTGCGGCGCGGCCAGCTTGGCGATCTTGAAGCGATAGGCGCCCGCTGGAGCAGCAAGCGGTCCGGTAACCGTCGCCTCCCCGTCGAGACTGCCGGAAAGGCCAAGGTCCGGCGCGAGAATGTCGGCGGCCGACAAAGGAACCGCGCGGGCGATCGCCTTGAGATCGAGCTTCGAGCCGGCGCGCCCCTCGATCGTCAACCGGCCGCCGCTAAGGCTCAGCGAGAGATTGCGCAGATCCGCGCCGCCATCCTTTATGATGACGGTCGCGGGCCCGGCGAGGCCGATCCTGCTGCGGCCGCGCGTTGCGTCGAATTTCGTAATCTCGATGCGGATCGGATCGGCTGGAACGACTCTCGCTCGAGCATCGAGGTTAAGGCCGCGCGCGGTGGCCGTCAGCGTGATGTCGCTCGCGTCGACCCCGCCTTTCGCATTGAGCCGGACGCGCGAGACCGTCTCGCCGCCGATGCGCGCCTCATCGACCGCGAGCGAGCCGGCAATCACCGGGCGGCGATAGACGTCGGTCAAGGCGAGGTCAGCGGCGAGCTTATCGAGGCTGCCACCAAAGGCCTCGATCCGCTGCCCATTGGCCTTGATGGCGGCGTCCTGCCGCGCATCGGCATGCGTTAGGGCCACGTCGGCGTGGATGCCGCCGGAGAGCTTTTGCAGCGCCAGAGGCGAAAGATCGTCGAGATCGCGCGCGTGAAGTGCGAACTGGCCGGCTGCGAAATTGGCGGCGTCGAGCGCACCTTCGCCCTGCGCCGAGACCGAGCCGATGCTCACGTCCACCCCATCGAGAACGGCGCCGCCGGCCGCCGGCCGCGCGATATGGAGGGAGCCTCGCGCCGGCTTGCGGTCGATTTCGCCGTCGAGACTGACGTGGGCGTCGAGCGCGCCTCTGAGATTTGTGGCGTCGGCTTGCACATCGAGACGCGGAACGGGGCGCCCGAGCAAGGCGGCATCGCGGATCGAGATCTTCGCCGTCGCATCGGGCAGCGAGAGCGTGCCCGTCACATGCGCCGCGATCTCGCCGCGTCCCGTCGCGCGCTTGTCGGCCTTCGACAGCTCGGGAATCGTCATCAGAGCGGAGAGGTCGGTAAGTTTAGGCGTCGCTGCGCCGTCGATGCGGACGCTCGCGTTCGGTCCAGTTACGCGCAGATCGGTAAACCCGAATTCCCCATCCGCGTCGAGTCTCGTGTCCCCGGCTAGCGTGAGCTTACCGCCATAGAGGCCATCGATCGGCGCGACGCCGGTCGCAAATCGATTGGCGAGGGCGTCGATTTTTGCCGTGAAGCGGTTGGAGCGCGGCGTGCCTTCGATGTCGGCTTTCAGCGTCGCCTCGCCTTTGAGCGCGAGACCCGCGACCGCGCC
>DATNKF010000178.1:0-12057 GCA_035603555.1 Allostellaceae bacterium | reverse complement strand
GGCGCGCGCGCTCGGTGCCACAAAGCTGCGCCAGGTGGTGCGTCACATCCTGCCCAATTCGCTGGGGCCGGTCATCGTCGCCGCCACGATCGACGTCGCCGCCGCGATCATTGCGGAATCGACCCTGTCGTTTCTCGGGCTCGGGTTCCCGTCGGATATTCCGACCTGGGGGCGCATCCTGTTCGACGCCAAGGATTACCTGGACATCGCCCCGCATTGGGCCTTGATCGCCGGGGGCGCGATCTTTCTCGCGGTGTTGTCGATCAACTTCATCGGCGATGGATTGCGCGATGCGCTCGATCCCCGCAAAGTGATGTAACGTGGAGCATCTGCTCGAAATTCGCGGCCTGAAGACGCATTTTGCCACTGATGATGGCATGGTGCGCGCCGTCGATGGGGTCGATCTCACCATTGATAGCGGCGAAACCCTAGGCGTTGTGGGCGAGTCCGGATGCGGTAAGACCGTGACGGCGCTCTCGGTGCTCAAGCTGATCGCTATGCCCCCCGGGCAAATCGTTGGCGGCGAGATCCTCTGGCAGGGCCGGGATCTCGTAGGGTACGGCAAACAGGAAATGCGCCGCATCAGGACCAGCGAAATCGGCATCGTTTTTCAGGAGCCGATGACCTCGCTCAACCCGGTCTACACGGTCGGGGAGCAAATAGCCGAGGCCGTCCGGGCGCATGAGAAGCTCCGGCGGCGGGCCGCGCTGGAGAAGGCGGTGGAAATGCTCCGGTTGGTGCGCATTCCGAACCCGGAGCGCCGGGTGCGCGACTATCCGCACCAGTTCTCCGGCGGCATGCGGCAGCGCGTCATGATCGCGATGGCGCTGTCGTGCAACCCGAAGCTGCTTATTGCCGACGAGCCGACGACCGCACTCGACGTCACGATCCAGGCCCAAATTCTGGATCTCCTCATGGAAATGAAATCGCGGCTCGGCATGGCGGTGATGCTGATCACTCATGCGATGGGGGTCGTCGCCGAGACGGCGCAACGCGTCGTGGTGATGTATGCCGGAAAAGTCGTCGAGGAGGCTCCGGTCGGCGAGCTTTTCGCCCGCCCCCGTCATCCCTACACGCAGGGTCTGATCCGCTCGATCCCGCGCCTGGACCGGGCGGGCCGCAAGACCAGGCTCGAAGCGATCCCTGGGGTCGTGCCGAGCCTGCTCGACCCGGCGCCAGGCTGCCGGTTCGCGCCGCGCTGTCGTTTCGCGATGGCCGCGTGCAGCCGGGCCACGCCTGAACTGCGCGTGGTCGGGCCGGGCCACAAGGTCGCCTGTATCCTGTGAGTTCCAAGGCCATGCCCGCGCCATTGCTGCGCGTCACCGATCTGGTGAAGCACTTCCCGATCAAAAGCGGGCTGCTGTCGCGCGAGGCAGAGCGCGTGCACGCGGTCGATGGGGTGAGCTTCGAGATCGGTGCAGGCGAGACCATGGGTCTTGTCGGCGAATCCGGCTGCGGCAAGTCGACGACTGGGCGCTGCATCCTGCGGCTCATCGAGCCGACTTCAGGCGAGGTTTGGTTCGACGGCAAGAACGTCACGGCATTGTCCGGCGGCGCGCTGCGCGCGCTGTGCCGCGACATGCAAATTATCTTTCAGGATCCCTACGCCTCGCTCGATCCGCGCATGACCGTAGGCGCAATTATCGGCGAAGCATTAACCATTCACAAGCTTGCCAGAAACCGGCGCGAGTTCGAGGAGCGGGTCGTCGAGCTGCTCGAAAGGGTGGGGCTCAGTGCCGATCATATGAGGCGCTACCCGCACGAGTTCTCCGGCGGCCAGCGGCAACGCATCGGCATAGCCCGCGCCCTGGCGGTGTCGCCAAAGCTGATCGTCTGCGACGAGCCGGTCTCGGCACTCGACGTTTCGATCCAGGCGCAGGTCGTCAATCTGCTCGAGGATCTGCAGCAGCAATTCAGCCTGACCTACTTGTTCATCGCTCACGACCTGTCGGTCGTCGAGCACATCAGCACGCGGGTCGCGGTGATGTATCTCGGCAGAATAGTCGAGATCGCCTCGGCGTCGGATCTTTATACCGCGCCGCTACACCCGTATACCGAGGCGCTGCTGTCAGCGGTTCCGATCCCTGATCCGGCAATCAAGCGCCGGCGGATTATGCTCGAAGGCGATGTGCCGAGCCCGATCCGGCCGCCGTCGGGCTGCCATTTCCATCCGCGCTGCCCGCGTGCGATGCCGGTTTGTGCGGTCGAAACTCCAGCGGTCAAAGAGATCCGCGCCGGGCACATCGTTGCCTGCCACCTCTACTGAGCGCGTGTTATCTTCCCCCTTTCACAACCCTTGCTTTTCACGCAGCTGCTGCAATCGATCGTTGATCCTTCGTGTAAGTGTCGGCAGCGGGTCCTGATCAAGCATCCGGGCGACGCGCTGAGCATAAGCCGAGCAGAGGAGCAGAGCTGGCCGAAGCAGATCGGGATCGCCGCTGGCGCGGTCGCAGATCTCGATCAGCAAGGCCATCTCTTTGGCCGGCACCCAGCGCGCCAGCTCGGCGAGTTCCTTGCGGCCAACCGGAAGCTCCGAGGCGATGGGGGCGCTCCCCGAAACGGAGGTCCTCGTCGGCTCGCCGGTCATCGGTCTCGGCTCCACCATTGCACTCTCCATGCCTGCGCCTGGAGCCCGCTGGACCGAGGGGCTCTGCAAACCGGTCGCTGCGCGGAGCATAGCGGATAATCGTACTTCAGGCGATCAGTTATCATAAGGGACTGCGTCGCCGACCTTCTGCTGATCCTCTGCGGCTACAAGCGCGCCTAATCCTAAGAGAATATTTACCGAATACCGGCTACTTCACACCAGTCGAGCTTCTGCATTGGGGCGATGCACGGGATTGATACCAATGTCGACCGGTTTCGCCACAGACGCTGTAGAGGATGAACCGTCGCTTAGCCCGGAGCGGGCTTGCGGGCGTGCCTGACCCCGTGCGGCTGGGAAGGGGATATTGTCACACCCGGGCACCGGACCGGCCTACATTCGCGGCGGTGAGCCACCGATGCCGGGCACCGCGGAGACGATCGCCCGCTGGCAGGATGGACCGCTGCGGGGAGGATGCGTGACTCGCTGGAACGAGAGTATCGGTAGATTGCTCGGACCGACCGCCGCGGCCGACCCCGCGCGCTCCGCGCCTCATGCATCGAGGCGCAGACGGCGTATTCGGCCTCGGGATGCCGCAATCGTGCTCTGCACGGTGCTTCTGATCGGCTGCGGGGTGAGCACTTTCATCTGGTACGGGCAGATTACGCCCCTGGTCGTCGGGTATGCGTTGCCGGCGGCGACTGCAGTGATCCTCGCATGGCTCGCGGTTCGGTCCTCGGGGCGCCAACAACTTGCCGCGGCCCGTCTGCTGCGCGGCAAGCTGCGGTTAGAGCGCCGCAACCTGCTGCTTCAAAGCACCTTGGAAAACATCGGGGAAGGCCTCAGCGTGTTCGACAGCCGGGGACGGCTGATCGCGTGGAACTCACGGTTCTGCGAGCTGCTCGATCTGCCGACCGACGCTGTCGCCGATGCAACGCTGCGGGATATCCTGATGCTGCAGACAGTTCGTGGGGATTTTGGCGAAGGCAAGCCGGAGGTGGAGGTTACCAACCGTCTGGACCTGTTTTATCGCGATGTGCCGACGACAAAGGAGAGGATAACCCCGGCGGGCCGCCTATTGCAGATCCGCCGGAGAGCAATGCCGAACGGTGCAGTGGTCTCGGTCTATTCGGACATTACCGACATCAAAGCATCGGAGCGAAAATTGATCGAAGCGCGCAGTCAGGCCGAACTGGCCAACCGCGCGAAGGGTGAGTTTCTCGCCAATATGAGCCACGAGCTGCGCACCCCACTGAATGCGATAATCGGATTCTCCGAAGTGATCTCCAACGAACTCTTCGGGCCGATCGCGAACGAGAAGTATCTCGAATATATCAGGGATATCCATGCCAGCAGCCTTCATCTGCTGTCGATTATCAATGATGTACTCGACATGTCGAAGATCGAAGCGGGCAAGGTGGAGCTGGCCCAAGAAGTTGTGCCGCTGCAAAGCCTAATCGGCGAGGTCATGCGCATGGTTCACGAGCGCGCGCGCAGCCGCGATGTCGAGCTGATCGCGCAAATGTCGAGGGAGGAGGTTGACATCTGGGCCGACGAGCGTTCGATGAAGCAGATCTTCCTCAACCTCCTCTCAAACGCGATCAAGTTCTCGAGGGAGGGTGGTACCGTTCAGGTGCGGGTTGTGGCCGACGGGCCCGACGTCGCTCTATTCGAAATCGAAGATCACGGCATCGGCATGAACGAGGAAGAGCAGGAGCGGGCGCTGCAGCCGTTCGGGCAGGCCCAGCCGGCGACGACGCGCACCTATGGCGGCACCGGGCTTGGCTTGCCCATTACCAAAGGCCTCGTCGAGGCGCACGGCGGAACGCTGACGATCAGCAGCCGTGCCGGTCATGGAACAACCGTCCGTGTTGTTCTGCCAAGGGAGCCGAAACGGCCGGCGTCAACCTTCCTTTAGGTCTCCCGCCGGCGCCGGCAAGGTCCCTGGATGGGGGAAAATTTATAGGACCGTCGGAATCGCCGGATTCCGGCGCAGCACGCGGAACAGAAAGATCCCGGGAATGATCATCGCAGTGATGACCGCCATGGTTCGAAAACACCCGGTGTAGGCGCCGAAGATCGCGATGTCTTGGAGGCGAGACAAAGGCCCACCGCCGATCGGGGCGTGATCGGCGATCGCCGCAAAGCCATGCTGGATCTTCGCCTGCAGCAGAGCTGTCATCCCGGCCACGCCGGTCGCGCAGCCGAGCTGGCGCACGAGACTGTAGACCCCCGCAGCATCGGTGCGCAGCTCGGCTGTGAGGGTCGAGAACGCGAGGGTGCTGAGGGGCGTGAACAATAACCCGACGCCGATGCCTTGGACAGCACTTGCTCCGGCCAACCAGATTGCGCTTCCATCGCGCGGCATTTGCGACATCAGCTCGAACGCGCCTGCCGTGATCGCCATCCCGGTAACAAGCAGCGCTCGATGATCGATCTTGTCGATCAGGTACCCGACAGCGAGCATCGTCGCCATCGTGCCGATGCCGCGAGGGGAAATGACCAGACCAGCCCGGGTCGCGTCATACCCTAAGGGGCCTTCGCTCAGTGACGGGAGAAAGACGATTGTCGTAAAGACCAATGCCCCCACCATGAAATTGTAAAATACCGAGGTCGCAAAATTAATATTTCGAAACACCTCAAATCTGAACAACGAGAACTGCGTGCGGATGCTTCTGACCGCAATGGCCGACAAGGCGAGGACGGCGATAGCGGCTTCAACCATTATCTCTCTCGAGGGAGGCCATGTCTGGCCGATGCTGCGTTCGAGGGACAGTTGAAGCGATCCGACGCCGATAACCAGCAGCAGAATCCCCAGCCCGTCGATGCGCGTTTCGCGGCTCAATTCGCCGGTCGCCGGCACCTGCCCCAGCCCTGCCATTGCGATCGCCCCGAGGGGCAAGTTCAGGACGAAGATCCAGCGCCACGAGGCGAAGTCGGTGATGACGCCGCCAAGCACCGGACCCATGATCGGGCCGGCCATGATCGTCGCTCCCCATATCGCCAGCATGCGGCCGTGCTGTCGTTTGGGGTAGATGTCGAGAAGGATTGCCTGCGCCAACGGCTGGATGATGCCTGCGGCAGCGCCTTGGACCAGGCGGAACTGGATCAATGCGGTTGGCGATGGTGCAATCGAGCAGAGCAGCGAGGCGATGACAAAGAGAGCAATGGCGCCGGTGAAGGCTTGCCGCGCTCCAAAGCGCCGACGGAACCATCCGGTCAGCGTGGCCATCACGGCGGAGGCGCAGAGATAGCTCGTCATGACCCAGGAGCCGAGATCGAGCCCGCCACCCAGACTTTGTTCGAGCTGAGGCAAAGCGACGTTTGCGATCGTGCTGTCGAAGGCCTGCATCGCGGTGGCGATCATCAGCGCCACGGCTACCTGTCTTCGGCCCGAGCTCGGGAGAATGGTGGCTTCGACGGTCATCCAGTCCTATCACACGAACCGTTCGCGTACCTGACAGGGGTCGGCTCGGGGCACCCTGCTGCGACCACCCGGCCGAGACTGGGGCGTCGACCGGATGTCGCGCGATCTTACGCACTAGATCTGGGTAGGCTAGATGCAGGAAGTCAGCAGATCGTCTATCTCACGTCAGAAGACACTCAAATGGTCAATGTTTTTTCGACGACAATTAATAGAAAACAAGATAAAATCTGATGCTTTCTGATCTTGCTAATCGAGGATCGTCGCATTTGAGAAACCATTCGCCAGTTCACATCCCCTTAACACCTAGCGGCTACCATCGCCGACGCGGGTGTAGAACATTTGAGATTTAATCTTGCGAGGGCTTTCGTGAAACGCCTTACCATGTTGGTCACGTCCGACGGGCGGTGGGTGCTCGAGGACAGCGCCGAGTTTCTGGCGGCGCTGGGCGATCCCGATCCGGATTACGACGCGGCGCTGTTCGCGGTGAAGAACCTCGGCTTCGTCAGGTTTCAGCTCTTTGACGACTCGCTGATCGAGATCGAGCTGCATCCGCACAACGTTGAGCTTGCGGCGCTGCTGGCAGTACAGCAGCAGATCATTTCCAACAAGGCCAAATTGTTCCGTGTTAAGTTCTTTGACTTGTCATGGAAATCTGAAATTTTTTCGTCGGCGGAGCACGCTGTCTCCCGATTGTCGGAATTGTGTGCCCCGAAATTTGCGCCAACGCCAAAAGAACAATTCCTGGTTGAACCACAGCATTTCGGAACCTTGTTTGAAAGCGAAGAAAATCCTCTCCGGCTAATGGCGCAAAAGTGGCGGGCGTCGTTCGGTCATTTCGATCCGACCGTGATTTCCTTCGCGATCAAGCACGGTCTTCTTTCGCGTTTGATGATCGCTGGCGTGACCCCGGGCAAATCAGAACCGGTATTCCGCTTCATCGGCGATGGCCACGCCAATTGGCTCGACAGCGAATATCGCTTTCGGGCAATCGGCGACAAACTAGAGAATTTTCCAGACAAGGACTACGGAATTTGGCTCTCTCAGTACTACAAGAACGTGGCGAGAACAGGAGAGCCCCGGTACGATTATGTTACCGCCGCAATCCAACGGCGGCCCGAGACGGTAGCGACTCAGTTGCGCTACGAGAGATTGTTGCTGCCGTGGAAGACTCAGTCCGATGAAATCCTTGTGACCCTTTCGTCAACCCATATCGACGCTGATGCCGATCTCGAATCGCTATCCGAACCTTCGACTTCCGAGGTAGTGAGCTTTGGGTCTAGGAAATCAGCGAAGTCGGCGTAGGCCTCAGGAGCAGTCAAATAAGAGACGACAAACTCGACATCACCCCAGGGTGACGCGGGAAAAAAGATGCTACGGCTGCCGTGCTTGTATCCGTAACCCGCGGCAACTCCTTTCTCCACAAGAACGGGGGAGATCAATGCGACCCCCCAGTCAACCGGCCAACGAGACACCGCATACGCCCTTCCGAGCCGCGCCAGCAGATGCGAGAACTGCTGGCCACGTAAATCTGGGCGAATCCAATGCGAACCGGCGCAGAAGACGACCCCGGTTATCGACTTCGCAGCCGCCGCGGTGATGACACAACGTTGGCCCGTGTCCTTACCCGCGTAAAACATCATGCGGGCTTCCTGTTCCAAGGTCGATTCCGGCCAATAATAAATCCGACCTGCCTGGGTCAACACAATCTCACCGTTCTCATTCTCACCAGAGATCCAGTAGGAATTCTCGGGGAGTAAATCCGAGTACTCAGGATTAAAGTTGTCTGGCAGGCGATACCAGTTACCATGGGCAATTTGTTGCTTATTGAAGTATAGGAGTTCCGGGAAATCATATCGAAGGCGCAAGCGGATCCCCTTGCGCCGCGCCGCCTTGTCTCCCTCCAGGACAAAATGGGCGAGCAGGCGTGCTGGGCCGTGCTTGATGGTCAGGGCATCCGGTAGTCGGAGGTTGTTCTCGGGGACGATGTTCGGATAGATCAGCGTCATCGGATACATCCTGACAAAAACATATCATTTCGCGATGAACGGGGTTTTTAGCGTTAACACTTGTTAAGACGTTGATCGATTTTTAACGTTGTTCGAAAAAATGTCAAATCAAAAGAAGGTAAATGTTAATCTTCACGTCAAGTATTAATCAATAGATAAAATTTTATATTTATTAGAAATTCTGCAATTCGTAACCGACTTGAGAACTCTGTATCCTTTTCATCATCCGCAGGGTGACCATTCGATGCCGGGCCGGGCCGGGCCGGGTCGGTTTGGTGCTGTTGCGCCGCGATCGTTGCGCCGTAGCCTTTTTGCCCGGATACTCTCCCGCGAGCTGAACGTCGGGAGTTGAGATGAGCAGCAAGGATGAACGGAAGCGCGCGGTCTGCGAGGCGATCGATCGCCATGCCGACACGATCATCGATCTCGGCGAGACGATCCTGCGCAACCCGGAGACCGGCTTCAACGAGGTAAAAACCGCTGCCCTCGTCGCGCAGCGCATGTCGGCATTGGGGCTCGAGCCGCGCTCCGGCCTCGCCCTTACCGGTGTCAAGGGCCGGCTCGCCGGCCGCTCCCCCGGGCCGCGGTTTGCCTTTATCGGTGAACTCGACAGTTTGCGCACCTCGGAACATCCGTTGGCCGATCCGACCACTGGAGCGGCGCACAGTTGCGGCCACAATGCCCAGATTGCCGGCATGCTCGGCGCGGCGATTGGCCTCAGCGGTGCCAAAGCCGCCGAGCACCTCGCCGGCGAGATCGTCTTTTTCGCGGTGCCGGCCGAGGAGTTCATCGACGTCGAGGAACGCATGGCGCGCGTCGCCAAAGGCGAGATCGAGTTCATGCTCGGCAAGCCGGAGCTCGTCGCCAAGGGCCATTTTGACGATGTCGATATGGCGATGATGATCCACACCGGCTCGCGCGACGGGCAGAAGACGCGGTCGATCCTCGCCGAGTCCTCGAACGGTGCCTTGGTCAAGCAGATCCGCTTTCTAGGCAAGGCGGCGCATGCCGGGAGCCTCCCGCAGCTCGGGATCAATGCGTTGAACGCGGCAGTGATCGCGATGAACGCGATCGCCGCGCATCGCGAAACCTTCTGGGAGAAGGATACGATCCGCATCCACCCGATCATCACCAAGGGCGGCGATGCGGTCAGCGTTGTGCCGGCGGAGGTGACGATGGAGACCTTCGTGCGCGGCGGCTCGCTCGAGGCGATCCTCGACGCCAACCGCAAGGTCGACCGCTGCCTGCGCGCAGGAGCGATGGCGATGGGCGCCGAGGTCGAGATCCACACGATCCCCGGCTATCTACCGCAGCGCAACGACAGGCGCATGGGGGAGATCTTCGGCGGCAACATCGAGGCGCTGTTCGGACCAGGCGAGTTTCAGATTGGCGGGCATCGCACCGGGTCGACCGATATGGGCGACCTCGCCCATATGATGCCGGTGATCCACCCTTATGTCGTCGCCGCCGAAGGCAAGGCCCATGGTGCGGATTGGCGGATCAACGAGCCGCAGCACGGTTATCTGACCCCGGCCAAGCTCTTGGCGATGACCGCGATCGACCTGCTCCACGGCGATGCCGCGCCGGCGAGGGAAATCCTCGCGAGCTTCGAGCCGGCGATGACCAAGGAGGCTTATCTAGACTTCCAGCGCGGGCTCTTCAAAAAGGAGCGCTACGCGCCCGCCGAGGTGTGACGGGAGGTCCGAATATGCAGAGCCTGTGGTCGGATGTCGATGCCGAGCGCCTGGTCGAACGCTACGCCGAGCAAGGTGTGGGGCGCGATCTCGCCTTGCGCGTCTATACCTCCCGCCTTTTGGGCGGCGAGCCGAGGCTCGTGTTGCACGGCGGTGGCAACACTTCCGTCAAGACCGTCGTAAGGGATCTTCTCGACGAGGAGGTCGAAGTGCTGTGCGTCAAGGGGAGCGGCTGGGACATGGCGGCAATCGAGCCTGCTGGGCTTCCCGCCGCCCGGCTCGCCCCGCTGCGCAAATTGCGGGCCCGCTCGTCTCTTTCGGACGAGGAGATGGTGCGAGTGCAGCGCGCGAACCTGATCGATCCCGGTGCGCCGAACCCGTCGGTCGAGACATTGCTGCACGCCTTCCTCCCGCACAAATTTGTCGATCACACTCACTCGACGGCAGTCCTGGCCATAGCCGACCAGCCCGACGCGGCCGAGCGCTGCGCCGATCTCTACGGCGCGCGGATGGGGCTGGTGCCCTACATCATGCCGGGTTTCCAGCTCGCCAAGAAGGCGGCCGAAATCTTCGAGGACGACCCGGCGGTCGAAGGGCTCGTGCTGTTGAAGCACGGCATCTTTACCTTCGGGGACAGCGCCAAGGAGGCCTATGAGCGGATGATTTCCGCGGTCTCACTGGCCGAGGAAAGGCTCGCGCGCCGCCGCACCACGGTGTTTGCCGCCGCTCGTCTTCCCGCCGCGGTGGCCACGGCGGCCGAAGTGGCGCCGATCCTGCGCGGCGCCTGTGCTATTCCCGATCCGAGCGGGTCGGGCGCCTTCAAGCGGTTCATCCTCGAGTTCCGCTCGAGCGCGGCGATCCTCGACTACGTCAACGGTGCGGAACTTCATCGCTATGGTCAGGCCGGAGTCGCTACCCCGGACCACACGATCCGGACAAAGAATTACCCGTTGATCGTGCCGGCACCCGAACCCGGCCGGCTCGATGCGTTCAAACAGGCGGCGCGTGATGCGGTCGATCGCTTTATCGCCGAGTACCACGCCTATTTCGCCCGCCACAATGCCCGCCAAGAGGCACCCAAACGCGAACTCGACCCGATGCCGCGGGTCATCCTGGTGCCGGGGCTCGGCCTGTTCGGGCTCGGGCGCAGCGCCCGGGATGCGCGGATCGCCGCCGACATCGCCCGGTCCACTGTCGAGACTGTGACTGATGCCGAGGCGGTCGGCCGGTTCGAGTCGGTCAGCGAGGCCGATCTCTTCGATATCGAATACTGGTCGCTGGAACAGGCGAAGCTCGGCCAGACCGCCGAGAAGCCGCTCGCCGGCCAGATTGCGGTCGTCACCGGCGGCGCGGGAACGATCGGTCTCGCCACCGCCCGCGCGATGAGCGGCGCCGGGGCGGAGATAGCGCTGCTCGACATCGACAGAGAAGCCACCCAAGAGGCTGCACGAAAACTCGGCGGGACGACCCTCGCTGTCGAATGCGACGTGACCGATCCCGCGGCAGTGCGACGCGCATTCGACCGTGTGGCCGAGCATTTCGGCGGCGTCGATATAGTGGTCTCCAACGCGGGCGCCGCGTTCCAGGGCCGGATCGGCGAGGTCGACGCGGCTCTGTTGCGCCGGAGTTTCGAGATCAATTTCTTTGCCCACCAGACGGTCGCCCAAAACGCGGTCCGCCTCATGCTGGCGCAAGGGACCGGGGGTTGTCTCTTGTTCAACGTCTCGCGGCAGGCCGTCAGCCCAGGACCCCTGGCGGGGCCCTACGGGCTGCCCAAGGCGGCGACGCTGTTCCTCGTGCGGCAGTACGCTCTCGAATACGGCGCCGACGGCATCCGCGCCAACGCCGTCAATGCCGACGGCATTCGCGGCGGGCTGTTGACACCGCAATTTATCGAGCAGCGCGCAGCCGCGTACGGCATTACCGCGGCCCAATACATGTCGCGCAATCTGCTGCGTCGCGAGGTGACCGCCGAGGATGTGGCGCAGGCGTTCCTACATCATGCCGTCGCACTCAAGACCACCGCCGACGTGACCACCGTCGACGGCGGCAACATTGCCGCGGCACTGCGCTGACCGGGCACCGCCGGTCAGGATCCCCGACCCTGGTAGCTGACCGCCATGCCGGCTCGCACATCCTGCTGGATGCCGTATTGCGGGAACGGGTAGCGCAGGCCGTTTTTGGCCAGCGCCTCCATCCCGGCGATCGCCTTCGCGAGATGATCGGACGGCAATGCCATCAGCATCTCGTCGTCGAGCACCCCGCCGTAGCGGCGTTCGGCAAAGCACGGGATCGAGAGGCTCGGCGTGCGGGTCTTGAGCGCGCGGCCCCAGGAGTCCGCGCACG
>DATNKF010000177.1:0-4448 GCA_035603555.1 Allostellaceae bacterium | reverse complement strand
ATGGGGCGCTATTACGCCTTGCACGACGGCGAAGATCCGGCGGTTGCAGCAGCTCTCGCCGAACACTACCGCCCGCTCGGTCCCAACGACGCCTGCCCGACCGAGCCGGAGAGCGGAGTCATCGCCCTTGCCGACAAGATCGACTCGCTGGTGGCTTTTTTTGCGATAGGGGAACGTCCGACCGGGTCGAGGGACCCGTTCGCGCTGCGCCGGGCCGCCCAAGGTATTATCCGCATCATTCTCGAAAACGAACTTCGTCTGCCGCTTCAACGCGCCTTCATCATGGCGAGCGGGTACTTCAATGTCGACCACCAGAAGTTGGCGGCCGAGCTGCTGGACTTTATCGGCGACCGGCTCAAGATCCATCTTCGCGATCAAGGAGTGCGCCACGATCTGGTCGCAGCGGCTTTTGCTCAGATCGATGCCGACAGCGGCGATCTGATCCGGCTGCTGCACCGTGTCGACGCCGTTCGCGCGTTCCTTGAAACGGATGACGGTGCGAATTTGCTAATCGCCTACCGGCGAGCCTCCAACATCGTCACTATCGAGGAGCGCCGAGATAAGCGACGATACGACCGCGACATTGATGAGGCGATGCTCCGGCAATCCGAAGAATTGGCAATGGCAAAGTACCTTGCGCTTGCTAGTGAGGGTGCCGAGAGGTCGCTCGCTCGAGGTGAATTTGACGCTGCCATGGGGCACTTGGCTACACTCCGGCGGCCCGTTGACGAATTTTTCGAGAAAGTCACCGTTAATACTGATGAGCCCAAATTGCGGGAGAATCGGCTGCGTTTGCTGTCCCGCATTCGCGCGACGATGAACCGGGTCGCGGACTTCTCGCAGATCGAAGGATAGGCTGCGGATGACGAAGTGGGTCTACAGGTTCGGCGATGGCGCAGCGGAGGGTCACGCCGACATGAGGAACCTGCTCGGCGGCAAGGGGGCGGGTCTCGCCGAGATGAGCAATCTGGGGTTGCCGGTGCCGCCCGGATTCACGATTACTACCGAGGTGTGCAGCTACTTCTACGCGCACGACAAGACCTATCCGGATGAGCTGCGGGAAGAGGTCGAGCGGGCGCTCGCTGAGATCGAGCGGTCGTTCGGCGCGCGGTTCGGTGACCCCGACAATCCGCTCCTCGTCTCGGTGCGCTCGGGGGCCCGCGTCTCGATGCCGGGCATGATGGACACCGTGCTCAATCTCGGGCTCAACGATCGGGTGGTCGAAGGGCTGGCGCGTCGAAGTCGCGACGAGCGTTTCGCCTACGACAGTTATCGCCGCTTTATCCAGATGTACGGGCAGGTGGTGCTTGGCATCGAGAACCATTTCGAGGAGTTGATCGAGAACCACAAGCTCGACAGTGGCGTCTCGCTCGACACCGAGCTCTCTGCGGACGACTGGAGAACGCTCGTTGCCGGGTTCAAGGATCTCGTCGCCGAGGCGCTGGGCCGCCCGTTTCCGGAGGATCCGGAGGAGCAGCTGTGGGGCGCGATCGGCGCCGTCTTCGGTTCGTGGATGAACCCGCGCGCCATCACTTATCGGCGGCTGCACGACATTCCCGCCGATTGGGGCACCGCGGTCAATATCCAGGCGATGGTGTTCGGCAATATGGGGGGGGATTGCGCGACGGGTGTCGCCTTCACGCGCAACCCCTCGACCGGGACCAACGAACTCTATGGCGAATACCTGGTCAACGCTCAGGGCGAGGACGTCGTCGCCGGCATCCGCACCCCGCAGCATCTGACGGTCGCCGGCAAGCAAGCGAGCCGATCGGCGTTGCCGGCAATGGAAGAAGTGATGCCTGAGGTCCTGACCGAGCTCTACCAGATCCGGAGGATGCTCGAGGACCATTATCGCGACATGCAGGACATCGAGTTCACGGTGCAACGCGGCAAGCTATGGATGCTGCAGACCCGATCCGGCAAGCGCACGGCCCAGGCTGCACTCAAGATCGCGGTGGCGCTCGTCGAAGAAGGTGTCATCACCCGCGAGGAGGCGGTCCGGCGCATTGAGCCCGCTTCACTCGACCAATTGCTGCACCCGACCCTCGACCCGAAGGCGAAGACGTCAGTCCTCGCCCGCGGTCTCCCGGCCTCGCCGGGGGCCGCCTCGGGCAAGGTTGTCTTTTCGGCCGAAGAAGCCGAGTCGCGCGCCTCGCGCGGCGAGGCGGTGATCCTGGTGCGGGTCGAGACGAGCCCGGACGACATCCATGGCATGAATGCAGCTCGGGGTATCCTGACCATCCGGGGCGGTATGACCAGCCATGCCGCGGTGGTCGCGCGCGGCATGGGGCGGCCTTGCGTCGCCGGCGCGGGCGAGCTTCGGGTCGATTATGCGAACCGGACCCTGGCGGCACGCAACGCTGTTGTGGAGGCCGGCGAGATCATCACGATCGACGGGTCGACCGGAGAGGTGATGCTCGGCGCGGTGCCGACGATCCAGCCGGAGCTTTCAGGCGATTTTGCGACCCTGATGGACTGGGCCGACGCGATTCGCCGGATGAGGGTTCGCGCCAATGCCGAAACCGTCGTCGATGCTCGCATGGCGCGCCGTTTCGGTGCCGAGGGTATCGGCCTCAGCCGCACCGAGCACATGTTCTTTCAAGCGGATCGCATCGGTGCGATGCGCCGGGTGATCATGGCCGAAGACGAGACCGGGCGGCGGGCTGGACTAGCCGAGCTGTTGCCGATCCAGCGCGAGGATTTCGCCGAGATTTTCCGGATCATGAAGGGCTTCCCGGTGACGATTCGCCTGTTGGACCCGCCGCTTCACGAGTTTCTGCCCAAGACCGAGGAAGAATTTGCCGAGCTCGAGCGGCTAACCGGGAAGGACGTCACTGCGATCCGTCATCGCGCCGCGGCGCTACACGAGGTCAACCCGATGCTCGGTCACCGCGGCTGCCGCCTCGGCATCACCTATCCGGAGATCTATGAGATGCAGGCGGAGGCGATATTCGAGGCGGCCGTTATGGTAACCAAGGAAACAGGTGAGGCCGTCGAGCCCGAGATCATGGTTCCGCTGATCGCGACCAGAAAAGAGTTCGACATCCTGAAGGAGATCATCGATCGGGTTGGCAGAAAGGTGATGGAAGAAACCGGAGTGACCATACCCTATCTTCTCGGGACGATGATCGAGCTGCCGCGTGCTGCATTGCGCGCCGGCGAAATCGCCGAATCCGCTGAATTCTTCAGCTTCGGCACAAACGATCTGACCCAAACGGTCTTCGGTCTGTCGCGCGACGACGCGGCTAGCTTCTCAGGCGTCTATCAGAGGCTCGGGATCTTCGAGCACGACCCGTTCGTGACGCTCGATGCCGAGGGGGTCGGAGAGATGGTAAGCCTCGCCGTAGAACGCGGACGGGCCGCCCGTCCGGGGTTGAAGCTCGGCATTTGCGGCGAGCATGGCGGCGACCCGACGTCGATCCGCTTTTGCCAAGCCGTCGGTCTTGATTACGTCTCCTGCTCGCCCTACCGGGTGCCGATCGCCCGGCTCGCTGCGGCGCAAGCCGTTCTGGCCGGCGAAACCAGGGATGCAACCGCGTGAAGTCGCCAATCGCAAGCCTGCTGCTGGTCTTGCTCTGCGCCGCGGTCCCGGCCAGCGCGCAGACCAAAGGACGCATGCCCCTGCCGGAACCGCCGCCGACTGTCTATACCGCTCCGACCCCAGCTCCGTTGGCCCCGCCGACCAATCCGGGTCCGGCTGTGGCACCGCCCGGCGGCCTATCGCCGTTGCTGGCCCAGCCCGGCCCCGTACCGACGCTGCGGGGCCCGTCCTATCCGGCCGCGCCAAACCCCGCTCCGGTAGACCAGCAGAAGATGCAGGGCTACCGCAACGACCTGCTCGGCCAGCGCTGGCAGCTGGAGCGGCAGGGTGTCAGCCCCGACAACCAGCGCTACCGCGAAATTCAGCAGCAGCTCAACCAGCCGGGCTCGCGGTAGTGGCGGAAGCTCGCCCACCAAATTCCCTGCCGAACAGGGAAGCTCAGGGGGAATAATCGGATCGGGGCCTTGCTCTCGGACGAAAAGGTATTTTGGTCAAAGGCTTGCAAACTTAGCTGGTGATCAGATCATGCCCCCGGCAGGGGAATTTTGACAATATTTTGACGCGCGAAGCTTCCCCCGAAACAACGGCGTAGGCTGAGGTGGCGGACGATACTAGTTTAGCAATTTTTACCGGATTGATCCGGATTTGTCAATCCCAGCGGCGGCGTTGTCGCCGGGGTGAGCGTCGTCATCGAAGCGCATCCAGCCGGGTTTCGTGGCGACGATGGTCGTGTCTCCCGCCTTCAGGTGCTTGCCCTGGGCGACGGGCTCGATCCGCAGCAGCGCTAGACCGAAGCCATCGCGGCTCGACCGCATCTCGCCGACCTCACGTCCGTCGGCCGTCACGATCGTTCCCGGGGCAGGGGCGGGACCGTCGATCTTGACGGGCATCAGCCGCTTCTTGATCA
>DATNKF010000176.1:0-2096 GCA_035603555.1 Allostellaceae bacterium | reverse complement strand
CGACGGATATTACTATTTCGCCGATGTTCGCAGCAGCGTGTTCCACCGGCTGCGGCTCGGCCAGGCGCCGGAAACCGTGCGCACCGGAACCGGGGAAGGCAACGGCACAACCTTTGATCTGCAGGGCCGGCTCGTCATCTGCGAAGGCGGCAACCGCCGGGTCACCCGCTGGTCCGATGACACGCACAGCGAGGTCGTCATGGACCGGTACGAGGGCAAGCGGATCAATCGTCCCAATGATGTCGTCTGCAAATCGGATGGCAGCATCTGGTTTACCGACCCGGGGCTGCGCGTGCCGCTTGCCGACAAAGAGCTGCCGCATTCCGGGGTTTACGCCGTCGAGCCCGACGGGGCGAGCCGTCTCGTCGCCGAGTTCGAATATCCGAACGGCCTCGCCTTCTCGCCCGACGAGCGCGTGCTCTACGTCGCCAACACGCGCCACGCTCAATACATCCACGCAATCGAGCTCGACAGCGCGGGCAACATGGTGCGCCGGCGGATCTTCGCCGACATGTCGTCGGAGGAGACCGATGGCGTCCCGGACGGCATGAAAGTCGACGTCGAGGGCCGGGTCTACTGCACCGGCCCCGGCGGGACCTGGGTGTTCGCGCCCGACGGCTCGCGGCTCGGCATCATCCGCACCCCGGAGATCCCGGCCAACCTTGCCTTTGGCGGCCCCGATCTCAAGACGATCTTCTTCACCGCCCGCACCTCGGTCTACACGTTGCGCAGCAAGGTGCCGGGTCAGCCACACCCATGGTATCGCCTCAGGGCGAAGTAAGTCGCGGAGGGCCATTATGAAAGTAGGTATCGCGCTCAACATGCTGTCCGAGGCCGGCCGCCCCGATGTCGCGGTCGTGTCCGACCATCTGGCGATGGGCGACCTCGCTGAGCCGCTCGGTTTCGACTCGCTGTTCGCGCTCGAGCACCATTTCACCGGCTATGCGATGTCCCCGGCGCCGCTTCAGCTGCTGGCCTACTACGCCGGGCGCACCAAACGGATAATGTTCGGGACGGCGGTCATAGTGCTGCCGTGGCACGACCCGATCCGCGTCGCCGAGGGGATCGCTCTTCTCGACATCCTCAGCGGCGGGCGGTGTCTCTTCGGCTTTGGCCGCGGGGCCGCGAGCGTCGAATACGAGGGGTTCCGCATCCCAATGGGTGAGGCGCGGCCGCGCTTTGCCGAAGCCGCGCAACTGATCCGCAAGGCCCTACGCGAGCCTGAATTCGAGTGGCAGGGCGAATTTTATCAGATCCCGCGCACTTCGATCCGGCCGCGCCCGATCTCGCATCCCGAAGAGCGCTTCTTTGCCTCGTCGGTCAGCCCTGAATCGGCCGAGATCATGGCTAAGCTCGGTTTCGGCATTCTCGTCGTCATGCAGAACGAATGGCCGAAAGCCGCAGAGAACATCGTCAGTTACCGCGAGATCGCGCTCTCTGTCGGCCATAATCCGCCGCCGCCGATCATCCTGACCAACGTCTCCTGCGCCGAAAGCCGCGACGAGGCGCAGGACCGGGCGATGAATTGGCTCGGCAAGAAATGGCAGTCGATCGACAACCACTACCATTTCTCCGACGGTCATCTCGCGACCGTCAAAGGCTATGAGAGCTATGGCAAGATGGCCAAGACCTACGCCCGCCTGCAGAGCGAGGAGGAGCGGGTCAGGGCGACCGAGTTCTACGTCAAGATCCAGATCGTCGGCACGCCGGAGGACTGCATCGAGCAGATCGCCGAATTGCAGCGGGTGACCGGGACCGACCATGTGGTCGCCGAATTCTCGTACGGCGGCATTCCGCATGCGGACGCGGGGAAGAACATGCGGCTCTTCGCGAACCGGGTGCTGCCGGTGCTGCAGCAAGACAAAGCCTTCGCCACACCGCCCGCCCCTGCGATGACGCCGAACGATCCGACAGCACCTGGCATCTTCGCTCCGGCCTAAATTTAACCCCCGCGCCTCCCCCGTTAGCGGCGGAGTGGGCTTACTCCCCGAGCTGCGCCGAGTGCGGCGATGCGAGGTTGGGCCGCAGTATGCTCCGGGCGGGCGATACTATAGCGAGTTCAAGGGGGAGGGTACGGATTATGAAGAACGGGTTCC
>DATNKF010000175.1:0-3626 GCA_035603555.1 Allostellaceae bacterium | reverse complement strand
TGCGGGAAGTCGCCGTAAGTACGAGATCGCCTTCTGCGCCGTGGATCTCAAACAGAAAATCGGTCCCGCGCGCCATGCCGCCGCGGACCTGGAACGACACGACCGCGCCATCCTTAACGATGCCGTTGACGACCACCTGGTTGGGCGAGGTCTTTGCGGCCATCTCGCCGGTGTCCTGCGAGGGGATACGATCGCGCTGGCTGACCACGAAAGCGGCGAGCTCGCGGAATTCGCCGAGGCAGTGGCACAGCGCATCGATCGTGTGGCCGCCAGTGATGGTCAGCAGGTTGGCGCCATTAGCGCGGTCGGCCTGGTAGGCGCGGTCGATCGAGGCTCCCCAATTCGGGGCGCAGCTGATCATCGTCGCTGTCAGCACCCGCCCGACATAGCCGTCGGCGACCAGATCCTTGACGTAGTTGATCGCCGGAGACATCTGGCCCTGCAGCCCGACGACGTGCCGGATTCCCCGGCGCTCCGCCGCCTCGATCATTGACGCTGCCTCGTCGGTGTCGCGGCCGAGCGGCCATTCGCAATAGACATGCTTGCCGGCGTCGATCGCGGCCATCACCGGATGATAATGGCCGGGCACCTTTACGCTGACTGTGACCAGATCAATGTCCGGATGGTGCGCGAGTTTTTCGGGATCGGAAAACGCCAGAGGAACCCTGAAATGCCTTGCCGCAGCGTCGGCCGAGTCTTGGCGCGTGGTGCAAACGGCGATGATCTCGAATTCCGGAAGTGCTTGCAATGCCGGAATATGGGCGATCGAGGCAAATCCCCGCTGTGGGTTAGCTCCGACGATTCCTACCCGAATTTTGCTGCCCGTCGCCATCAAACCCTCCCGAAAACTCGCCGACGATCATCATGCTTTGCGAGCGCCAAGTCACGAACGGAACGGGGCGGCCGGTCGGGCGTTTCACCACACCGTGATGCGTGTCAGCCGAAAGGGAAGTTGGGGCGCCGGCACCCCTATGATTAATATGCTAAGCGGCGGGTAACCGATCGAGGAGGACGCTGATGCCCCGGCTCACCATCAATGGACATGCGCAGCAGGTCGATGTCGATCCCGACACGCCGCTGCTGTGGGTTCTGCGCGACACTCTGAGCCTGACCGGGACCAAATACGGCTGCGGCATCGCCCAGTGCGGCGCCTGCACGGTCCACATCGACGGGATCGCGACGAGGTCCTGCTCGATGCCGGTCAGCGCGGTCGGCGCCAGGAAGATCACGACGATCGAGGGGCTCGCCGCCAACGGCACGTTGCACAAGGTGCAGCAGGCTTGGATCGACAACGACGTGCCGCAATGCGGCTATTGCCAGAGCGGGATGATCATGGCGGTCGCCGCGCTGCTCAAGGACAACGCGACGCCGACCGACGCCGATATCGACAGCACCATCACCAACATCTGCCGCTGCGGCACCTATCAGCAGGTGCGCGAGGCGATCCACGCCGCCGCCGCCAAAGCCTGAACGGGGCATGCCATGACCGCATTAACGCAAGTCAATCGCCGCTCGTTTCTCGCCGGCGCCGCCGCGATCGGAGGCGGGCTGTCACTCGGCTTCCGGATCCCGTTCGGCCTCGCTGGAGCGCAGGCCGCTGACAGCGTGCCGGAGGTGAATGCCTGGGTGGTCATTCGCCCGGACGACACTGTCGTGATCCGGATCGCCCGCTCGGAGATGGGCCAGGGGACGCTGACCGGCCTCGCGCAGCTCGTTGCCGAGGAGCTGGAATGCGACTGGTCCAAGATCACGACCGAATACCCTACCCCCGGTCAAAACGTGGCGCGCAATCGCGTCTGGGGGAATTTTTCGACCGGCGGCAGCCGCGGCATCCGCGAATCGAACCAGTATGTCCGGGAAGGCGGCGCGGCCGCGCGCGAAATGCTGATCCGCGCCGCCGCGGCCGGCTGGGGGGTGCCGCTCGCGGAGTGCAGCGCCGCCAACAGCGTGATCACGCATGAGCCGTCCGGTCGGACGACGACCTACGGCAAGGTCGCTGCGGAGGCCGCTAAGCTCGAACCGCCGAAAGACATCGAGCTGAAGGACCCGAAAGACTGGAAAATCGCCGGCAAGCCGCTGAAGCGGCTCGATACCGCCGACAAGGTCAACGGCAAGCAGGTCTATGGGATCGACCTCAGATTTCCGGGCATGCTGACCGCGACGATCCGCGACTGCCCGGTTCCCGGCGGCAAGGTAAAGAGCTTCGACGCTGCGAAGGCCGAGGGCATGCGCGGCGTCAAGAAGGTCGTGCCGGTCGGCGACACGGCTGTCGCCGTCGTCGCCGACAGCTTCTGGAATGCGAGGACCGCGCTCGCCGCCCTGCCGATCGTCTGGGATGAGGGCCCCAACGTTAAGGTTACCAGTGCCACGATCGCCGACATGCTCAAGGAGGGCCTCGACGCCGAGCAGGCCTTTGTCGGCAACAAGGCGGGCGACGCCAAGGCGGCGCTTGACGGCGCGGCGAAAGTCGTGGAGGCGGTCTACAGCTACCCCTACCAGAGCCACTCGCCGATGGAGCCGATGAACACCACCGCGCTCTATACGCCGGAAAAATGCGAGGTCTGGTGCCCGACCCAGAGCGCCGAGGGGATCCTCGCGGCGATTGCCGAAGTGTCCGGCCTGCCGGTCGCGAAATGCGACGTCTACAAGGTTCTGCTTGGTGGCGGGTTCGGCCGGCGCGGCGCCTTCACCGACTTTGCGCGCCAGGCGGTGCAGATCGCGATCCAGATGCCGGGGACGCCGGTCAAGCTCCTATGGACGCGCGAAGAGGACATGACGCACGACTATTATCATCCGATAACGCAATGCAAACTGCGCGGCGGGCTTGATGCGGCCGGCAATCTCGTCGGCTTGCAGATGCGCATTTCCGGGCAATCGATCCTAGCGGCTGTCTTTCCACAAAATTTGAAGGACGGCATGGACCCGGCCGCGTTCCAGGGCCTCAACCCGGGCGGACCTGAAGCCGCGTTCGGCTACAACATCCCGAACGTGCTGATCGACCATGCGATGCGCAACCCCCATATCCGGCCCGGCTTCTGGCGCGGCGTGAACACCAATCACAACGCGATCTACAGCGAGTGCTTCATCGACGAGCTTGCCCATGCCGCCGGCAAGAATCCGCTCGAGTTCCGCCGCAAGATGCTGAAACCGAAGAATCTCGCCGTGCTCAATGCCGCCGCCGAACGGGCGGGTTACGGCAAGGCCCCGACCGGCACCTATCACGGGCTCGCCCAGTTCATGGGCTATGGCAGCTATGTCGCGGCCTGCGCCGAGGTGTCGGTCAGCACGGAAGGCCGGCTCAAGATCCACCGCATCGTCGCCGCGACCAATCCGGGCCATGCGGTCAACCCAGCCCAGATCGAACGCCAGGTTGCCGGCTCGTTTGTCTATGGCCTCTCGGCGGCCCTTTACGGCGAAATCACGGTCAATGGCGGCGCGATCGAGCAGACCAATTTCGACACCTACAACGTGATGCGTATCGACGAGATGCCCAAGGTCGAGGTTGTCATCGTGCCCACGGGCGATTTCTGGGGCGGCGTCGGCGAGCCGACGATCTGCGTCGCGGCCCCAGCCGTGCTCAACGCGATCTTCGCGGCGACCGGAAAGCGCATTCGCTCGCTGCCGCT
>DATNKF010000174.1:0-3621 GCA_035603555.1 Allostellaceae bacterium | reverse complement strand
CAAGGCCAGATCAAGTATGTCGATTTCGACCTGACGGCGATGCAGGCCAGGTTCGCGCCCGACATAAACATCCCGCTGACGCCGTTTCAGGGGACAATGGGGGTCGCGCCGCCCGATGGCTTTTTCCCGCCGCTCAGCCCGGGTGTCACGAGCGCGGTGCCGCCCGGCCCGCATGCCGGCAATCTCGACCTGCGGGAGCTGACGGAAGGCTCGATCCTCTATGTCCCCGTATGGAAACCTGGTGCCCTGATCTACACCGGCGACTCTCATGCAGTGCAGGGTGATGGCGAGATCGCCCTTACGGGATTGGAAACCAGGATGCAGGAGGTGCACGTCCAGGTTGTTCTGCACAAGCAAAAGAACTTTGGCTGGCCGGTCGCGGAGACGGCTACGCACTGGATTGTTATGGGGCTCGACAAAGATCTGAACGCCGCGATGACCCTCGCGGCGCGCAATGCGATCGACTTTCTGTCGACCCGCGCCAAGCTGACGCCGCACGATGCGTACGCCTTGTGCAGCCTCGCGGTGAGCTTCCGGGTGACCCAGGTCGTCGACATCGTGCGCGGCGTGCACGCGATGATCCCGAAAAATCTGTTCACCGGCGAGCTGCGGGAACAAATTGCCGTGGTTTAGCCGTTATCCCCCTCTCCGCCCTCGGGGGCGGAGAGGGTTGGGGTGAGGTGAGGGTCCGCGGCGCTGCCCACCTCACCCCTCCCACGCCGTCGGCGTGGGCCCCTCCCTCTCCCCCCGCAAGCGGGCGGAGAGGGGCAAAGCTTCGCGGTGTGAAGGGAGGGAACGAATGAGGCTCGAAGACAAGGTGGCGTTGATTACCGGTGCGGCGTCCGGCATGGGCGGCAGCATGGCGCGGATTTTCGCCCGCGAGGGGGCCAAGGTCGCCGTCGCCGACGTGCTCGACGATGAGGGCAAAAAAATCGTTGACGAGATCACGCAAGCCAACGGCGCGGCGATGTTCCGCCATCTCGACGTGACCAGCGAGGCGGAGTGGAAGGCGGCCGTCGATGCGACGATCGCCGAGTTCGGCAAGCTCGACATTCTCGTCAACGATGCCGGCCTCTCCGGCAGCGCCGTCGAGGATCTGTTCGACACCGCGGCCTGGGACCGGCTGATGGCGGTCAATGCCCGCGGCGTCTTTCTCGGCATGAAATTCGCGATCCCGCTGATGAAGGCGGCCGGCGGCGGCTCTATCGTCAACATCTCGTCGATTTCCGGCATCACCGGGCAGCACCACGTCCATGTCGGCTACAACGCCTCGAAGGGCGCGGTGCGCACCCTGACCAAGGCGGGGGCGGTGCAGCACGGCGCCGACAACATCCGGGTCAACTCGGTTCATCCCGGGCTGATGCCGCCGATGCGCTCGTCAAAGCGCACCGCAGACCCGGACGTCCGCGCCCGGATGCTGCGGCAGGTACCGATGGGCCGCGCCGGCCGTGTCGAGGAGGTCGCCAACGCCGTGCTGTTCCTCGCTTCGGACGAGGCCTCCTACATCACCGGCGCCGAACTCTGGGTCGACGGCGGGTATCTCGCGACCTAAGTGAGGCGGGTGAGGGAGACTCAGGAAAGGGTCATTTCGGGTAGGGTGACGACGCGCACCCCGGCTGCCTCGAGACCCTGCCGCGCGGCGCGGGCGACGATGACGCCGCTCGGCTCGTCGCCGTGGACGCACAATGTATCGAGCCGCACCTTCAGCCGCTTGCCGTTGCGCGAGACGATCTCGTCGTTCACGACCATGTTGACGACGCGCTCGCGGACCACATCGGGGTCGTGGAGCACCGCACCCGCTACCTTCCGCGAGGTCAGGTTGCCATCGTCGTCGTAGAGCCGGTCGCAGAAGCCCTCGCGCGCCACCGGCAGCCCGAGCTCGCGGCCGGCTTTCTCCATCTCGGAACCGGCGAGTGCGACGTAGATGATGTCGCGGTCGACAGTCTTGATCGCGCGCCCGATCGCCAGCGCCAGTTCGAGGTTCTCGGCGGCCATGTTGTTCAGCGAGCCGTGCGGCTTCAGATGCGTCACCTTGGCGCCGGCATAGCAAGCCATCGCCTGCAGCGCGCCGATCTGGTAGGCGATCATGTATTCGAGCTCGCGCGGGTTCATATCGATGCGCCGCCTTCCGAACCCCCACAAATCGTTGAACCCCGGATGCGCGCCGATGCTGACTCCCGCGGCGACGGCCTCGGTGACCACCCGCTGCATCGTAACCGGGTCGCCGGCGTGGAACCCGCAGGCGATGCTCGCCGAGCGGATGATTTTGAGCAGCCCAGCATCGTCGCCGATGTCGTACGCACCAAACCCCTCGCCCATATCGGCGTTGAGATTGATCGCTTTTGCCATGCTTCCTCCTGTGAGCCGTACCGCAGTTTACCAGGGGAATCGATGAAAGTGCGTTTCCTTGCGGCAGGAGACCGCGCCCTCGTCGTCGAATTCGGCGACCGCATCGACCGGGCGCTCAGCGCCGAGGTGCTGCGTCTCGATGCGAGGCTTCGTTCGAGCGGGCTCGCCGGCGTCGTCGAGACGGTCCCGACGTTTCGTTCGCTGATGGTGCATTATGATCCGCTGGTGACCACTCGCGCCGATCTCGAGCAGGCGATCGCGAGCCTGCTCGATCGCGAGCCCGGCTCGCGCAGCACCGGCACCCTGTGGCGGGTACCGGTCTGCTACGACGGCGAATTCGCTCCCGACCTGGGCGAGGTGGCGCGCCTCACCGGGCTCTCGCCCGGCGAGGTGGCAGCACTCCACAGCGGCACCCGCTATCACGTCTACATGCTCGGGTTTCTGCCGGGCTTTCCCTATATGGGCGACCTGCCGGCGCGACTGGCGCTGCCGCGCCGCGCCGATCCGCGAGTCCGCGTTCCGGCCGGCTCGATCGCCATCGCCACGACCTTGACCGCGATCTACCCCTATGAATCGCCCGGCGGTTGGCACCTGATCGGGGCGACGCCGATCCGGCTGTTCGATCCTGCACGCGTGCAGCCGGCCCTTTTCGCACCCGGGGACGCGATCCAATGCGAACCGGTGGATCCGGCTGCTTTCGCGTCGATCAAGCAGGCGGTCGACGGCGGCAGCTACCAGGTCGCGGGCGAGCCAATCGCTGAATGACCGCCGGATTGAAGGTCTTGGTGCCGGGTTTGCACACGACGGTGCAGGATCTCGGGAGGCCCGGCTATCAGGCTATCGGGGTCCCGGTTTCAGGGGCGCTCGACGGGTTTAGCCTGCGGCTCGCCAACGCACTTGTCGGCAACTCCTTGGGCAGCCCGGCGCTCGAAATTCTGCTCAGCGGACCCACTCTCGAAGTCGCCGCCGACACTGTGCGCGTTGCGCTCGCCGGGGCGGGGGCGAGTCTGGCCATTGGGCCCGAGAGGCCGCGCGTCCTCGCCGCCGGCCAGAGCGCGACACTGCCTCGCGGTGAGGTCTTCCAAATCGTCCCCGGCGAGCAATCCGCCTGCTGCTATCTCGCCGCCGAGGGCGGGATCGCCGCGCCCCGCGTTCTCGGCAGCGCATCGACCTATGTGCGCGCCGCGCTCGGCGGGCTCGAGGGCCGAGCGCTGCGGCGCGGCGATGTCGTCCCGTTGGGGGTGGCCTGCGCCTCCACTCGGGACGAGCTCC